>NZ_JADEXF010000279.1 GCF_015207245.1 Nostoc cf. edaphicum LEGE 07299 | reverse complement strand
TTTAGGTACTTAGGGTTAACCTTATACCCTAATAATCCCCAAATGTCTGATAACCTATATTATCCCCCTCATTAAGGTGGTATCATACCAGATACCATAAGGGAGATACTAGATACCATAACAGGAAACCCTAGAGGTTAATCTAGGGTGGTTAAGAGATAGGAATGATTATTTATACTTATTTGGATTCTAGGGTGGTTATCCGGGTTTCTAGGCTATCTAGCTTACCTAGTATGGATACTTCGATCGCTGGATAATCCCCTAGCCTTGTCTGATACAGTCGGTGATGAGTTGCTGTTTAGACTTACCTGTAATAGCCTTGGCTGACTCTAGAAGGTCTTTGATGTCCTCTGGTAGTCTCAAAAGCATTGCTGGAGTTTTAGTTTTCATAGTAGTTTTCCTATATCATTATATCATTATATAGTCATATAGTCAATATTTAGATATCTATAGTACCAAATAATGGTATCTAGTATCATAGCATTTACATGAGGGAGATAGGATACACTAGAGAAGAATAGAGGAAATGATGAGATAAGGGTTAACCCTGATACCAAAACAATGGTATCTGGTATGATACTAGAGTTATGTGGGAGATAGGAAGGGGTACAGTATTCACTAGGGATTTATCCACAGACTAAACTCTATGTATTTCTGAATAAATCAGTAATAAGTCTATGGTATTTCCTAAGTGGTATCTGGTATGATACCATTCAAGCGAGGGGGATAAGGTAGGGTACAGTATACACTCTGGGGTTTCTGATAGAGTCTAGTCTATGATCTTATGGATAACTGGGGAATATTCCAATGGTTGTTTTTAGCTGTGGTATCTGGTATCATACCAGTCAAAAGAGAGGGATAAGATAGAAACCTAGACAGAGTAGGGGTTTTAGAAGTTAGCCAGGGGTTGATACCAAAAATGACAATATACAAGAGAAGTGGTATCATGGTATCACACCAAACATAAGAGAGGGATAGGAAGATGGCTAACAATATTACAAACATGACTCTGCGACTACCTGATGATCTGAACTTGCAACTACAGGCGGCTTCAAAGGCGGCTGATGTCAGTAAACATCAAATGATACTAGACCTAATCCGCTCAGGTTTAGCTGGTCAGGTTAGCCAGTCCTTAGAGGTAGCACAGCAGGTTAAGGAACAACTAGCTGGCGATCGCCCCATTACCGATGTTGCCATAGATACTAAAAATGCCTTGGATATGATACAGGCACAACTACAGATGTTACAGGGGCAATACCAAAGTCTTAAAGAGGATATTGCTAAGAAGAAAGAGGAGCCTGAAGTTCAGTTTAAGGCAGGCTATGAGATTACTAAACAGTCTACCCTCAAGTACTCCATGCTACTGGCCAGCGATGGTTATGAGCAAGAATGGGGTAGGGGTAATAGAAAGGATAAATACATCTACCATACTGACCTCGGTATCATAACCAAAGTGGGTAGAACTAAAACAGGTAGAAAGTCCTTCTGGGTATTAGCTACAGATGTGGAAGATTTACAAGTTAGCCCAGATGGAGACTTTATCAGCCCATTAGGTGGATATGGCTATGACCTAGAAACATGGGAAAGAGAAGCCGAGGAAGTTAAGGGTAACTCTGGGGTATTGGCAAACCCATACAAATATTGGGCGGCTGATGATGAGGAAATGGTATCTATCGATTATGAACTCGGTATCACCGCAGAATATCTACATGAAACCTTCGATATCGACTTTAAGGTACTGTTCAGCCGAACCACGCTAGATATCCAAATAGATGGTGTATGGACTCACTTCATTAAGCAGTCAGATGATATTTGGGCTAAGACAGGTTACTATCGCGCCATCGATTATAAGGCTAAGGTGCTAGGAGTTAAATAATGGATGATCAGGATTGGGCTACCCAGCCCAGCCCCTTTAAGGGCCAATACTTACCCGACTACCAACCCCTAGTTAGATGGGTAATGCCTAAGACCTCCGAGGGGTTACTGGAGACTTACTACTACAACAAAGTGGGTCAGATGGTTAGAGAAGTATTCAACCAATCCGGTAAGAAAGTAGGGGTTAACCTAATCAGAACTGATATGTATAAGGCTACTGGTTAAACTAAAACCACCCAGCGATCACTTAATCAACATCACAGGTGTTTAATAACCCCGCATTAGCACTTTGCTGTACTGCATTTGCAAAGGCAGTGGTTCCAATAGCAGCATAACTATAGTTATCTAATAATGCATCTAGTTCTTTTAGACCCTCTGGGGGTAATACCTTTGCTATTTCTGGGTAATCCGAATCCCTGAAACCAGAACTAGACCACCAAAATATACCAAATGGGCTTCTATCAAATGTCTGGATAACATCAAGGTCATCTGTAAATAGCATATAGTCTAGCTTGCCATCTGTGCCCTTGAACTGGAACACCCAAGCGCCCAAAGCCATCCCCATATTGTAGACCTTGCATTTAGTCCTATCAAAGGGTTCTGTATCCATATCATACATATCATCGGATGCCCCACCTACCGGGGCTTGGACTTGGGCTTGTTCCTGGTTTGTTCTAGCTGCACCCATTTGAAACACCATGTAGGGTAAAGACCCTAACCCCCCGATGACAGCTATTGCGGCAGCTAATCTAATAGGATGCTTTTCAATAAGGTCTATATATTTATTTAGCATTAAAGTTACCAGTATAGAATACTACCTAGCTCAGTCTATTCTGGTAAATATCCGAGGTCAATGATACCAATACCTAGTTGACTAAGTGTCTACAACAGCATACAAAAAAGACAACCCTGATATGACCCTTAAACCCCTGAGTATCCTAAAAGGCTTTAACCGGGAACAGAAAGCTATTTACAAGCTATTGACCCCTGAACAAAGACAAAGACTAATAGCGGTACTTAGGCAGCGATCGCGGGGAACCAGAAAGCCAACACTGAAGCGCCATAAGAAAACCCCAGTAACCCCGGTGTCCTCTGTGGATGCAATAGTAAACTCCCTTGAAATCCAGTAAATATAACAAAGACCCCAGAGTATTCCAGGGGTTCTTTATTGGCTCCTATAGTTCCGGTAGACTCAAGGGTACTGTGTTACCCGCATAATGCTTTAGGATAATCTCTGGGCTATTACCTGCCAACTTGGCTACTGTGGAGACTGTTAGACCCTCAGCCAGCATCAGGGTAATAAATGTATGCCTAGTGTTATAGGGGCATCTGTAGCGCTCGATTTTGCCCTCATCTAGTAACCCTTGAAGTACTCCATTATAGTTTTTCTTGCTTGTCCTGCCGCCCTTCCAGACCTGAGTAGAGAACCGGGTGTTACTGATTATTCCCCCAGTAGGACTGGTAAATACTGATTCTTCTGGGCCAGGATTAGGGGGCCTAATGGATAATAATAGTTCTCTGACTTGGCTATTACATGGGAACTTTCGAGCCTTGCCTGTTTTAGTCCCCTTCCGGATATTTAGCTGACTATCATAGGATTCTGAGAATGTGATCTGAGTGCAATCAGAGTTGATATGTTGCCATTGGAGCGCGATCGCTTCCCCAGTCCTGCAACCAGTCCAGAATAGGAACTTAACAAAGGGCGCGTAGTGTGGTCTGGTATCCTCAAATGCCTTGATAATGATATTCATTTCTACCCTACTGAAAGGGTCAATGGCATCAGAATCATGCTTAGGTAGCTTGATGTCTTCTGACATCCCGGCAAATGGGTTATCTTTTGCCAACCCTGAGACAACCGCCCATTTACAACAGGCGGCTAGATAGGTCAGTACCCTCTTAGCTGCATTGGGGGTCAACTGGGTTAACAGATGATCTCTGATAGCGATCGCCTGGCCCATGTCCTTAGTAGGCAGTGCATTAATGTGATTTGTATACTTTCTGGCATAGTCGCGCCTATATGTAGTAGAGGCTAGCTGAGGCTTCATATAAGCACAGTATTGCTCCCATAACCCCATGATGTCTGTCTGTGGTGTATTAGGCTTAACTATGGATAACTGTGGGCGCTTGTAGTTCTCCAGCTTCTCTCTATAGCGCTCCAAGGTTGGATCAAGCTGCCCTGTGATTATCTCTTCTTCTATCCAGTTTGCTATTGAGTCTACTCGGCGGCGATTAATCTCATTAGTATCTAACCCGGTATTAAGATATCTGTTCTGACCGGCCTGGGTAACTAATCGGGGCAACCGGAGCCTTAACTTTCCCCGGTATTCCTCTACTCCTACATTACCCCTAGCGCTTTTTGCTATGCTCATTTTGGCTATCAATAACCTTTAGTCCCCTGATGATAGCCAGTTTGATAGCCAAAGTCAATGAGTCTTGGCTAGATTATGGGGCAAAAAAGCTCTATAGGTGCCAAAGGGTGCGAAGCTACCGGTCTGCAAAACCTCCACCCCCGGTTCAAATCCGGGTGCCGCCTTAAGGCTTTCAGCCTTTTAGGACAATCAAAAAACAACCAACTGGGGTAAATGATATTCAAAGCCCTAGTTTACCTTTAGACATCCGATAGGTTAACCCTGTTTGCCTCCGTTTGCCATCTCTGGCTTACCAATTCAGAGATAAGCTAATCGTCATTCATTTTTCCAGAATGATTCGGTTGTAGAATCATATCCAGCAGACCAATATAACCCCTTGTTGCTTGATCCAAAATCTTCAGCATTGTCTTGCTGGATAGATTTAGAAGCCACGGACAGTTGCAAAACTTTCTTCTCTCAGATATCCACAATCCGCTTAAAATCTTCTTCTGACATCTTGCCAAAGCCATGACAAGCCCAAAAGACACCCTTTGCCCCCCGCGCCCTGCCTCTTTTCAATGCCCAATGCGCCCCAACACTCGTATGATCAACATATCAAGAAAACATAACAGCCAGATTTTTACCGTAAAACATGGGCAGTATTTGGGAAATCGATTTTTACTCCCGTCCGATTTTGGACGCTAATCAAAAAAAAGTTTGGGAAGTCTTAGTCTGCGAAAGCCCCTTGGATATCGGCGCAAAAGTAGACTCTTTGTTCCGCTATGCTCAATATTGTCCCAGTACCCAGGTAAATTCGGGCTGGTTGCGGACAGCATTGCAGGAGGCTATTGAACAAGCTGGAAAAGCACCAATTAAAATCCGCTTTTTCCGCCGCCAAATGAACAATATGATTACTAAAGCTTGCCAAGATTTGGGCATTCCCGCCCAGCCTAGCCGCCGCACTTTGGTTCTCAATCAATGGTTAGAACAGCGGATGGAGGAAGTGTATCCTCAAGAGGCAGGGTATCAAGGAGGGACTAATCCCTCAGTCCGTTTGGAGAAACCTTTGCCGCAACGTTTACCAGATGCTTTGGAAGGACAGCAGTGGGTATTTGTTACCTTAGATGCTGCGGATTTTGCGGATATGCCAGAGTGGGAAATTGGCTTTGGTGAAGCTTTCCCTTTAGAGTTGGCGAAAGTTTCACCTGAAGCTCGTATTCCTGGTATTTTGATTTTCTCATCAAGAGCGTTGCCCTTGGCTGGCTGGATGTCTGGTTTGGAGTTGGCTTTCTTAAGATTTGACGCCAGCGAAGAGGCGAGATTGCTTTTAGAAACTGGTGTAACTGAAAGCTGGATTGTGGCAAATATTAAAAAACCTCAAATCTTAGCAGAAGCGAAAGCTTTTGAAGAAGCCAAGCAAAAAGCTAATGGAGTACATTTTATCGGTGTACAGTCCGATCCCAAAGCAGAATCTTTTGCTGGTTTTTGGCTGTTGCAAGAGGTTAATTTGTGAAAATGGGCATAGGGCATAGGGCATAGGGCATGGG
>NZ_JADEXF010000278.1 GCF_015207245.1 Nostoc cf. edaphicum LEGE 07299 | reverse complement strand
AAATTGAGGGGCTTTCAAATTCTAAGAATGCAAGTACAAGTGAAGTGCATCAAATTACTGCTTCTAGTTCGCGTTATCCTACTGAGAACGGGTTAAAGGTAAGCAATCGCACAAGTATGGCTCAAAAAGCATACTCTACATTTTCATCAACAATTGATAGTGAAAAAAATTTAGTATATCCAAATGATGCTTATGGTGGTTTAGTATTTTTGAGCAACAAACAGAGGAGAATTAGAGAAATCAAATTATTGGCAGCATCCTGTTAAGCAAATATCTTGTTAATAGCAGAAATCAGTTTTATAACAACTAAACTGGTACTATGCCTAAGATTCCAGAGTGCGATCGCCACCATAACTTTTACAAGTGGTTGGGAGGCTGGTAAATTAAATAAATTTTAGCGTGGAAAAGCGATCGCACCCCCAAAGAGCGATCGTCAGTAGCAATAATTTTGAGCGATGCCGTTCGCGGAGCGTCTCGTAGAGAAGGCGACAAGCTACGCATTTATCGGGACTTAAACATTTTTGAGGCACAAACAATCCTCAAACCCATACAGGGCAAGAAAAATACACTAAATGCTCAAAAATGCTTAAAACCCAGATATATCAAGAGACTAGACAAAACGATGTCAAAGTCTCTCTGTATATAAATTTGAGGCTTTTTTCTGGCTAGTTTTTGTCTAAGTCCCACGAACAAAATTCCCGCAAGTGAAAATGACACAGCAAACCCAAATATTAGAGAATCTGCTTTCTCCTCAATTATTGAGAGTGAAAAACTTGGCACAATAACTATAGACTAGGCACTAATAACTAATGACTATGGACCAAAAAGATGTAGATGTAGTTGTAATTGGTAGTGGTATAGGGGGGTTGAGTTGTGCTGCTGTTTTGGCGCGATATGGCTTTGATGTAACTGTTTGTGAGAGTCATACAATTGCTGGTGGAGCGGCGCACAGTTTTGAACGTCAAGGATTTAAGTTTGATAGTGGCCCTTCTCTTTACTCTGGGTTGTCTTACACTCCTTCCGTTAACCCTTTACGACAAGTGCTAGATGTAATTGGTGTGGATTTGCCATGTGTGACTTATAATACTTGGGGTTGTCGGCTACCAGAAGGTGATTTTGATACATCTGTGGGTGCAGAACAGTTTTGTGAAGTGCTGGCAAGGCTGCGAGGTGAAGATGCAGTGTCCCAATGGCGACGCTTGCAAGCGGTGATGACACCACTAGCCGCAGCGGCGATCGCTCTCCCTGCATCTGCATTACGTTTAGATTTAGGTGCAGCTTTGACTATCAGTAAATTTGCTCCATCGTTAGCTAAACATACTGCCAATATTCTCAAGTTAACGGGGTCTTTTGACCGGATCATGAATGGTGTTGTCCATGACCCCTTTATTATTAACTGGTTGAACTTGTTGTGTTTTCTCCTCTCTGGACTACCAGCATCAGGAACTAACGCCGCAGAAGTCGCATTTATGTTTGGGGAGTGGTACAAACCAGGAGTAGCGTTAGATTACCCTGTTGGTGGTAGTGGTGCTTTAGTCAATGCATTGGTGCAAGGACTAGAAAAACATGGCGGGAAATTAATGTTAGGCTCTCATGTTGAGCAAGTTTTGGTACAAGGTAAACGGGCGGTAGGTGTCAAACTGCGAAATGGGGAAGAAATTCGGGCGCGGCGAGCAGTTGTTTCTAATGCTTCGGTATGGGATACGTTAAAACTATTACCAGAAGGAGCAGTACCAAACAAATTCCGTAGCCAACGCCAAGCCATACCAGAGTGTGATAGTTTTATGCACTTGCATCTTGGTATTGATGCTCAAGGTTTACCAGCAGATTTAGCTTGTCATTATATTGTGGTTAATGATTGGCAATTGGGCATTACTGCACCGCAAAATGTTGTGGTGGTATCAATACCCTCAATTCTTGACCCATCCCTTGCACCCCCAGGTAAACACGTAATTCACGTTTATACTCCCGGTAATGAACCCTACGCACTTTGGCAAGGGCTAGATAGGAGAAGCCAGGAATATGAGCAACAAAAGCGATCGCGCGCCGAGGTGATGTGGCAAGCTTTAGAACGAATCATCAGCGATATCCGCACCCGTTGCGAAATCACCCTGGTTGGTACACCCCTCACCCACGAACGTTTTTTACGCCGCCATCATGGTTCCTATGGCCCGGCAATTTCTGCCGCTAAAGGTTTATTTCCTGGTCACGGTACACCTTTAGCGGGGTTGATGTGCTGCGGTGACTCCACATTCCCCGGCATCGGTTTACCCGCCGTTGTCGCTAGTGGGATGATTGTTGCTAATACCCTGGCTCCTTTGAGTAAGCATTTAGCTATGTTGGAGGAGATAAGTTAAGGACAAGACTGGCTTTTAATTATTAGCCCTCGGACAACTTCTCGACGGAGTAGCCGTGCCATCAATTACCTTTGGTATAATCACCATCACTTCCAAAGCCAGGTTCGTAGGAATTCCCTAGTTGGAACTAAAAATCCGGCTACATGAGTCAGTAAAGTTATTAGTCTCTATTTGCTCTTTAAAAATTATCTCAGACAACTAAGCTTAGGAAGAGACAGTATTGGACTGTGTTTAGATGACTTAATGAGACAATCGCTAATAAATTTTTAATCCGGTTAAAATGGTGCTTTCTTAATATTGTGACAACACTAGCAATATGAAGCCATCGTGGAGAACTGGCATAATTTTAACTGCGTAGTTTACCACCGCAGGCATCGCTGGAGCTACCATCAGCGCTATCTCGATTTTCCAAAGAACTAACCAGCCATCCATCGCGCTTACCGAAGAATGGATCGCTACCCAAGTAGCAGATGGGGACAGCATCACAGTTCGTCAAACCGATGGTAGCCAAATGTCAGTCGAGCTTTGTGGAATTGATGCCCCGGAACTAGAACAGGGTGAAATTCCAGGACAACCATTGGCTAATGAAGCAAAACAGAAACTACTCAAGCTCATTGCTGCTGCCGATAATCAACTGATGATCGTTCCAGTGGCAAAAGACAGCGATGGGCGCACTGTTGCTGAAGTCATGGTTCGCGGACAGGTAGAGGCTGAGATTAGTTTTCAGGAAGAATTACTCAAGAGTGGTTTGGCTAAAACGCGGCTTGGTGGGGTAGAATGCCCGAATCAAATAGCTTTCGAGAATGCTCAGGGATTAGCGATCGCTTCTAAAACTGGAGTGTGGAGTCAGGTCAAATAAAATCAGCTTTCAAATTTCAAATTGAGTGCTAAGAAGATTTTTTCACACCAGCTAATATAAGAGTGAGCGCAACTTCTAAAAAATGGCGATCGCGAATGGCTATTAAAATTCCATTAATGAGTATTTGAGACTTGTGAATAAGGAAGCTTGGGAAATAGCGATCGCTCGTTCAGCGTAAAACAATAGCACTTTCCCTACCTCCTCTTGACAAATTCTGTTTTTGCTTAACTTGTCACAAATTGAACATAGCTTTGCGGCAATGACAACGGCTTTTTCAAAGTCTGCGGGATTCACAATGCCCAAAAGAGAACGTTTTTCCTCATTCAAAGGTAAGTTTGGCGGAAATTACATTTCCAACTTTGGAAAGCAGAATGCGATCGCGTTTGTTGCATAATAAGCAAACAACAAGATTCCTGAATTCTTTAAAAGTCAAGGATCTAAGCCTTGTAACAATGCTGCCATATAGATGTGCTAGATAGCCAATTGCTTACAGCTAATGGTAAAAATCAATTAGCGATTCGCAATTAGCACTATGGCAAATTTTCTCCAACCGCCAAGGTTACGCATTGGTGAAGACACTGAAGAAGAACGACGTGCCACTTGGCTAGAACTGTTTTATGATTTGGTTTTTGTCGTTGCAATTTCTCAACTTGCCCACAATCTCAACGAGGATATTTCTCTATCAGGATTATTTGGGTTTGTAGTTCTATTTATACCAGTTTGGTGGTCATGGATTGGCACTACATTCTATGCCAACCGCTTTGACAGCGATGATGTGGGACATAGACTGCTGATTGGTTTACAAATGCTGACAGCAGCAGCGATGGCTATTAACATCCACCACGGTTTGGATGAGAGTTCCCCTGGTTTTGCCATTTCCTATGCTTTTGGTCGAGCTGTGCTTGTAATAGAGTACGTCCGTGCTGGAAGACATATCCCCTCCGCACGTCCTTTAACTACTCGCTACGCTATTGGTTTTGCGATCGCAGCCTTGCTGTGGTTAATATCAGCATCTGTACCCATTCCTTGGCGGTTCGGATTTTGGACGCTGGGAATTGTTATTGACTTTGCTACACCCCTAACAGGACGTAAGTTTCAGATCGGGTTACTCCCCCACGCCTCGCACTTACCGGAGCGTTTCGGGCTATTCACCATTATTGTTTTGGGTGAAGCAATCATTGCAGTAGTTAATGGTGTCTCTGAGCAGAAATGGGATGTTTTGACCGTAATTTCCGCCGTGTTTGGTCTAATTATCGCCTTTAGTTGGTGGTGGGTTTATTTTGATAACCTGGGTGGTAAACCTATTGAGATGGCGCGGACACATGGAAAAGTTGGTGTTGTTAATCTCTGGCTTTACACCCATTTACCGCTAGTGATTGGGATTACTGCTGCTGGAGTCGGTGTAGAACAAATCTTGTTGAGTAAGCCAACTTTAGCACTACCCGATTCCCAGCGATGGCTCATCTGTGGTTCAGTAGCATTATGCTCTCTAGCTGTCAGTATTCTCCATAGATTTGGGGTGATCCGTTATTGCAAAATCCGTTCCCAGTATCGACTTGCGGGTGCAGTCGTGCTGCTAGCGATCGCCATTTTAGGGAAAGGTTTGTTACCTGTTGCAGTCATTAGCCTTGTAGCTGTAGTTTCTGCTGTCCAAGTCGTTCAAGATTTGTATCAGAGCCGTTTCACTACCCGCTTGGTTGACCCAGAAATCTAGCTTTTAGCGTAGTGGCGCACATCTGTGCGCCACTGCGATGTATCCATGCAATTGAAATATGAAAAATTAAAACTGTCTTGAGAAAAAACTCATGGTCATTACACAAAGACGTAAACTTGGGCGTTCAGGACTAGAAGTATCACCAATATCTTTTGGTGGTAACGTTTTTGGCTGGACAATTGATGAAAATAGTTCATTTGAGATTTTAGATTGCTTTATAGCGGCTGGAGGTAATTTTATTGACACAGCAGATGTCTATTCCAAGTGGGTGAGAGGAAATATTGGGGGAGAATCTGAGACAATATTAGGAAAATGGCTCAAGCAGCGTGGTCATCGTGACCAAGTGGTGATTGCAACTAAGGTTGGCAACGATATGGGTGTTAAAGGCAAAGGGCTTTCTCGCAAACACATCCAACAAGCTGTTGAAGACTCATTGCAAAGGCTACAAACCGATTATATCGATCTATATCAATCCCATATTGACGATGAAAGCACTCCACTTGAAGAAACTCTTGAAACCACGCAGAATTGATTCGTCAAGGAAAGGTACGTGCAATTGGTGCTTCAAACTATAGTGGTTCTCGTTTGCGGAGGGCATTAGAAATCAGCCGTCAGCATAGCTATCCTCGCTACGAAAGCCTTCAGCCCCGTTACAACTTGTATGACCGAGATGGTTATGAGCAGGATTTACAACAAATTTGCCAAGAACATGGAATTGGTGTGATTAGCTATTCTTCTCTGTGCAGTGGCTTTCTGTCTGGTAAATATCGCTCAGAAGAAGATTTGTCTATTAGTCTTCGTGGTAGTTCTGTCAAAAGATATTTAAATCCTCGTGGTAAAGAA
>NZ_JADEXF010000277.1 GCF_015207245.1 Nostoc cf. edaphicum LEGE 07299 | reverse complement strand
TTCATATACATTCTCTGAGCTTTTTTCGAGATTACTAGCTCCTTCGAGTTCACCTGTCCCAGACCCCAGAAATGGTACTTTAAATCCTACGGAAGCCTTTGCTTTTCCTTCAGCCCCAAGAGTAAAACTCTTTGTAATTTCTGTAGGAATATGAGTACCCAACAGTCTTAATATTTCAAGATAGATTTTCTCAAGAGTTGGATTAGAACCACATCGAACAGGCAAGCACTGGTGTTGTGGTAAATTCTTCTTACAAAGAATTGTTTTTCCTTGCTTCGATGCACCATGAATAACTATATGTTGGTCACAATTGAGCAAGTATTTAAATTTTTTATCTAAACTAGCTCGATCCACATAAGTATATTTGGGTATAGATGTTGCTATGCCAAAAACTTCACCAAGTTGAACCATGTTTTATTACTCTAAAATAGTCTTTACACCCTGTTTCGCAGGTTTAAGAAGTGTTTAGTCAAACTTTATACCACCTGTTAAACTACCTTGAGTATAACTTCGACCTTACGTTAAATTAGCAAAAACAAGAAAAATAATATGAACTTTTGAAACAAAAGCAACTAACTTTATATGAAAAAAAAGGAGCCTAACTTAGGCTCCTTAATAAAAAAGTGGTAAAAGAATTGTGACTACTTAACAGTCACCTTACCGCCAGCTTCTTCGATGCGCTTCTTAGCATCTTCAGCGGCATCCTTAGCAATACCTTCTTTAACTGCCTTGGGCGCAGCTTCTACCAAGTCTTTAGCTTCTTTCAGACCCAAACCAGTCAATTCGCGGACAATCTTCAGCACGGCAATCTTCTTATCAGCTGGAACTGATTCGAGAATCACTTCAAACTCGGTTTGCTCAACAGCTTCTTCAGCAGGAGCAGCACCACCACCACCAGGCATCATCATCATGCCACCAACAGGTGCAGCAGCACTTACGCCAAAAGCTTCTTCAATTTGCTTAACTAACTCAGAAGCTTCCAACAAAGAAAGGGTTTTTAGTTGTTCTAAAATTTGATCGGTTGCAGCAGACATTGATATAACTCCTGTAATTTTGATTATTTATTTGTCATGGGTCATTGGTCTTTAAATATAGACTTTTGACTTTTGACTGATGAACCATGAAGTCTATTCAGCAGCAGTTTCAGTGCTACTATCACCTTCAGCAGTGCTTTCGGTGCCGCTATCTTGTACAGCAGCAGTTTCGGTACTACCACCACTTTGCTCTTGGTCGGCCACAGCCTGCAAAGCACGAGCCAGTGAACCAGGAACTTCGTTGATACCCACAGCAATCTTGGTAGCCAAAGCGTTGATAGCCCCAGCAATTTGTGCAATGAGTTGTTCCTTAGATGGCAAGTCTCCTAGTACCTTGACATCAGGTTCTTTGAGTAGGCGACCTTCCAGTACACCACCGCGAAGTTCTGTCTTCTTGGTGACTTTTTGGAATTCTTGGTACGCCTTAATTGCCGATGAAAAATCATCTTTTACCAGCAAAAAGGCGGAAGAACCATTAAGCAATTCCGACAAAGGCTGCCATTTTTCATCGTCTTTGATAGCAATACCCATTAAGGTATTCTTCGTCACCTTACAAACAGTGCCACTGGGACGTAACCGCCGCCGTAAGTCTGTGATTTCTGAAACTGTTAACCCCTGATAATCAATTACCAATGCCAGAGTTGACTCACTCAAAGTTTCTTTGAGGTCAGCTACTATTTCTTGTTTATTTTCTAGTGTTCTACCCATTCCAATCTCACCTCCTTAAAACAATCGGGGAAGTGCCCTAGTTGTGTGTTTTTTCTCAACCTGAACCCAAACAACAAACCCCAGCTAAGTTAGCCGGGGTTTAGTAGTAAGACTCTTGACGCCATAGTTATCACACTTTTATGGGTGGTAATTCTGACAATTAGAGTTTTAACCTCGGCAGGATATTAAGTTATTAGCACCTGCTGTCTCCGGCTTTGCTTATTTAATTTTGTCATTTGTCCTTAGTCATTTGTCCTTTGCCTTTACAAATGACTAATGACTAAAAATTAACCTGCTTGGCTCAGTTTCAAATCTCGTAGGGCACTGATATCAACTTTAATTGATGGCCCCATAGTGGCTGACACATAAAATGTGCGCCAATAACGACCTTTAGCTCCTGAAGGACGGTTACGGTCAATCGTCTCCTGCAATGCCTTCAGGTTGACTAACAAATCTTCGGGCGAGAAGGTTGTCTTACCAAACATAACATGGACAATACCAGTTCGGTCAGCCCGGAATTCTAATTTACCAGCTTTGAATTCTGCGATCGCACCTGCTAAGTCAAATGTTACGGTTCCACCCTTGGGCGATGGCATCAAACCACGCGGCCCAAGCAACTTACCCAGTTTTGCCACTTGTGGCATCACATCGGGTGTGGCAATCAGCTTGTCAAAATCCATTCTACCTTTCTGGATTTCGTCAATTAGTTCTTCTGACCCAACTAAATCAGCACCAGCGTTGCTGGCTTCGTTTACCTTTTCGCCTCTGGCTATCACCGCCACACGGACGATTTGTCCTGTACCTTTGGGCAGTGCTACCGTTGTCCGCAACTGTTGGTCTGTATACTTGGGGTCAATTCCCAACCGGATATGCGCTTCCGCAGCTTCGGTAAATTTAGCTGTTGCTGTGTCTTTAAGAAGAGCTAAAGCCTCTAGGGGATGATAATCTTTTTCTTCTACTTTTGCTTGCAGACCCTGCAAACGACGCGATATTTTTGGCATTTGTTCTCCTGGGGTAATTCCGAAGCCTCGCCTCTCCCCCGATAATTTGTTATTTGTCCTTTGTCATTTGTCCTTTGTCCTTCGTCACTTCCCAATGACTAATGACCAATGACTAATCCGTAACTGTTACACCCATATTTTTAGCCGTTCCTGCCACAATCTTCATTGCCGCTTCGATATCGTTGGCATTGAGGTCGGGGAGTTTGGTTTGGGCTATTTCTTGCAATTGTGCTTTGGTAATTGACCCAACCTTCTTTTTGTTGGGTTCATTCGAGCCTTTTTCAACTTTCGCCGCCTTCCGAATCAGTACTGATGCGGGTGGCGTTTTGAGTACAAATGTAAAACTCCGGTCTTCAAAAACCGAAATTTCTACAGGTATCACCATTCCAGCTTGGTCTGCTGTTTTGGCGTTGTACTCTTTACAAAACATCATGATGTTGACACCATGTTGACCCAAAGCGGGACCAACTGGCGGTGCTGGGTTGGCTTTTCCAGCATTCAGGGCCAGTTTAATGACCGCCACTACTTTCTTCGCCATTTGTATTTAACTCTGTTTCTCTACCTGATTAAATTCCAATTCTACTGGTGTATCCCTGCCGAAAATTGAGAGCAAGGCTTTAAGTTTACTCCGCTCTGGAGAGACTTCAATTACCTCGCCTTCAAAGTCTTTAAATGGACCAGAAAGCACCATTATCTTATCACCAGTAGCCATGTCAATTTTGACAACAGCTTCTTGTTCGCTGGTTTGTTTGAATATACGTTCAACTTCTGAAGAACTCAGTGGTATGGGGTTGACATGACCACGACCCTTGCTGCTACCACGTTTTTGTTCTGAGCCGACAAAGTTAATTACATGAGAGGTGTTGCGTACCACCTGCCAAGTATCATCATCCATCATCATCCGCACCAGCACATAACCAGGGAAAACTTTTTCTTCTGTATGCTGGCGACTGCCATCTTTACGGATTTTCACCGCTGGCGTCTGCGGAATTTCTACCTGGATAATTTTGTCAGCGACATCAAAAGTTTGAATGCGTTGCTCTAAGTTAGTCTTTACACGCTTTTCACAGCCTGAAGCTACTTGTACTGCATACCAGCGTGCTTCTTTTGACGCTGCTTCTGCTGCTTCTGCTGCTTCTGCTGTTTCTTCTGACTGCAACATTGAGTTGCGTGGTTCATCTGTTGCAAAACTCATTAGAACACCTGTTTTGCTGCCCAAGCAAACAATCCATCGACCAAGTATATCAAAGATGCGGAAAGTGCCACCATTAACAACACAGCGGCGGATTCGCTCACTATCTGTTTCCGACTGGGCCAAACTACTTTTTCAAGTTCTTCTTTGGTTCCCTGTATGAAGTTGCCAAAGCTAAACCCATTTGTGGTTTCTGGCAATTCTGCTTCACTTTTTTTGGCCACGACCGTTTATCCCCCGTTTCTTATACTAGATCCTGTTTAATTGTCATCTAGGTTTGCAGTTTCGACTCTATTTCACTTACTGGAAGCAAAACAACTACAAATACAATAAGTTTACCCGAAATTATTAGCGCTAACTGCTATATTAGCAGCAGCGTAATTATTTCGGGCTTTGTTTTTTTGCTCTTGAGCGCGCCCTGGAGGACTTGAACCCCCGACATCAGGTTTTGGAGACCTGCGTTCTACCAACTGAACTAAGAGCGCACAACCTGTTTTTGATTCAGTGATTGCGCTGAACTATATTTCAGTTTAACGCAATATGCGATTTATATCATACCTTAATTTTGTCGGGAAAACAAGTCAGCGGCAGATGCCGCTTGCAGCTTGAGATTTCTCCCATAATGATTGCAGGACGAATCACAAAGGGCGGTCAAACCGTTGCTTGATTCGGGTTGCCTTACCTACGCGATCGCGGAGATAATAAAGTTTAGCACGACGGACTTTACCGCGACGTAACACCTTAATGCTGTCAATCCGGGGAGAATGCAACAGAAATACCCGCTCAACGCCCACGCCTTGAAAAACCTTACGAACTGTAATAGTTTCGTTGATGCCGCCATTGCGCTTGGCAATCACAACTCCCTCGTAGGGTTGCACGCGGTATTTTTCGCCTTCTTTGATTTTCACTCCCACTTTTACAGTGTCGCCCACATAAATGTCGGGCAGATTCGATTTTATCTGTTCCGCTTCAATGGAGCGGATAATCTCTTGAGCGTTCATAGTCTTTCTGTCTGCTTAAAAAAAACCCACGATCATCAATGATAAATCGATAATCCTATTTCAGTCTACTTGTTAGGATTGATAATTGTACTGATACAACAGCCTGCATATCAAAGCTATATTGCAAAATGCCGTACTACAAAGGAAAAATTTATGAAATTTAGCATCGTCATCAGTACGTATAATCGCTTGAATTTGCTGAAAAGAGCAATTGATTCGGCTCGTAACCAAACAATCGAGTGCGAGGTAGTTGTTGCTGACGATTGTTCTTCTGATGACACCCAAACCTATCTCAAAAGCTTAGGGGACAAGGTTGTTTATCATCGTAACGAAGTAAACCAAGGTCATGCAGCAACAGTGAATGCTGGAGTTGCCAAAGCTAGCGGCGACTGGATTAAGTTTTTAGATGATGACGACTATTTAGCACCTAACTGCATAGAAGAGATGGCAAAGGCGATCGCACTTCGTCCCGAAGCTGTAATCTGCTCTTGTGTGGCAGCTCAGGTGGATGGCAATGAAGTTGAACTCTCTCGCACTCCCCAAGTTGGCCCCGGTTTAGCTTTTTATATCCCCCAAGCCGATATTCACTATGGGATGCTTTTAGAGCTTGTACCCTTTGGCACACCTGTACAAGTAGCTTGTCAACGTGATGCTTTCCTGCAAAGTGGTGGTTGGGACTCCACACTCGATGCTAACTGTGATGACATCGATTCCTGGATTCGGATTGCTCAGTTTGGCGATGCTATTTTCTTCAACCAGTGTCTTGCTTACCGCACTATTTGGCCGGGTGCCTATAATCAAAAGTTTTCTTTGTCTCGGCGGTTGGCGACAAATATTTTAATGAAGGAGAAAATATACGCC
>NZ_JADEXF010000276.1 GCF_015207245.1 Nostoc cf. edaphicum LEGE 07299 | reverse complement strand
TTCACCCCCCGCAACAATTCTTCATTCGTCAACCCCTTATTCACAATGTCTCGCATCCGCTGAGTACCAGCTTCTGGAGCAAAAGTCAGTCCACCTTGGCGCGTACCTCCCAGGATGTTGGCAATATTTTCATCAAATCTGTCTACCCGTTGGCTTGGTAGAGTTAGAGAAATATTTTCATTTTTTAAGCGATTTTTGATTTCCATCCCCACTGCTGGTAGGGACAAATAATCAGAACAACTCAGAGATAGGAGGGAAAACTCATTGTAACCAGTTGCCCGCATACCCTGTTCAATTGCTTCTACAACCCGATCGGGTTCTACATCCCGTGCTGGTCGAGTTAGCATTCCTGGTTGACAGAAGCGACAACCACGAGTGCAACCACGCCGAATCTCAATACTCAAGCGGTCATGAACTGTTTCTACATAGGGAACTAACCCGATGGAATATGCTGGTATGGGAGTTGCAACCCGTCGCAGAATTCGTTTTGGTACGTCTGGGCGAAGAGGGTAAACTGAGCCATCCTCTGCCATGTCGTAAAACTGAGGCACATATACGCCTGGTATCTGTGCCAAATCCAGTAACAGATGTTCCCGACTTAATCCTGCTTGTTTGCCTTCTTCTAACACCAAACCAATTTCTGGCAGTAGTTCTTCTCCATCTCCAAGGGCGATAAAGTCGAAGAAGTCAGCATAAGGCTCAGGATTTGATGTCGCTGTTTGCCCACCAGCGAAAATCAACGGAAAGGACGACTGAGTATCGGTAGATTCACTGATTCCCTGCCCCTCTGCTCCTTGGTCACTGAGCGTAGCCGTTGGCGCAGCCTCTCGTAGAGAAGTGCTGCTCCCCTGCCTTTCTCGCCACGTCAAGGGAATTCCTGCCAAATCCAACATTTCGAGGATATTAGTTGCACCCAGTTCGTAACTGAGGCTAAAGCCTAAAATGTCGAATTCTGTCAGCGATCGCTTTGACTCTACCGCAAACAATGGCGTATTAGTTTCGCGTAGTTTGGCTGCTAGGTCTTTTCCTGGGAGATAGGCGCGATCGCACAATTGACGCGGTTGGGCATTCAAGATGTTATAAAGGATGATGTGCCCTAAATTAGATGCACCGACTTCATATACTTCTGGGTAGGTTAAAACCCAACGTATTGCTGCCGTATCCCAAGGTTTATGTACTGCTAACAGCTCGTTACCCAAGTAACGGGCTGGTTTTAAAATATCCGACGTTATTAATCTTTCAACTGCAACAACCACTGTGCTATCTTCTAGCTACCTTAATTACAGCTACCAACCCCAACATTAGCATTGAATTTGGTCTTCTAACAGAGTTTATCGTTGCAACTTACAACTCCTTTACATAAAGTCCGCTTATTGCCTGAACCTTTGTGCTTTTACATAAAGTTATGTTTGGGCCAATTCGGCTTCAGCATCTAATATTTCAAATACCCTATCAAGTTGCGTCAGTTCAAAAATCATTCTAATTTGTGGAGCAACAGCGCGAAGTTGGCAACTTCTTCCTAAAGTAAGAGCCAACTTGTGTGTAGATAACAATGCCATCAACCCCGCGCTGTCTAAGGATTCTACTGCTGCTAGGTCTACTACCAAGATGGAAATACCATTTTGCGCCAACGCTGTGGTCATATCTCGTTCAAATTCCAAGGCGTTTGCAGCATTTAAACACCCTTGGGGGCGAATAACTGCAATCTTGGGATAGTTAAGCACTGCCTGCATAGTTACATCCTATTAAGAATTTTGAAGCGTCAAGCTAAGGATTATTTGAACATAAACTCTATTTTGTTGCATCGACCATACGTCTTAGCTCTCTTTGCTGAATCTTTATTGCTTTAGTATGTCTGTTTAAAGATTGTTATAATTCCAGGTTAAAATGTGTTTATATATACTTTTTTTTTATGTCACTTCAAAAACAATCAACTATAGACAGCCATAGAGCAGACAAATTATCAGTAACTATGCTGATAAACCTTGCTTAGTCTATAACTAAAGCTAATTTAGCCAAGTCTTAACGTTAGGTTAAATCTCCCACTTTAGCGTTGCTGATCGCATACGGCAAAGTCATAGTGAATTATCTATCTAACTAATTAAATTGTGATATATATCACTACTAAGTTAGTATTTGGATCACTCTTTATACTGAGGCTGATCTGGGATGATTAGTGTCATATTACAGTTGGGTTATTACTTATGAGAACTCAGTACGCTATTCGTAAATTGGTAGAAAAAGCTCTTGACATTAAAAAACTAACTCCTGAGATAGAGAATGAAATCAACTCAGAACTGACGGAACTGGGTTATATTTCTGATGTTGATTACGAAGCCTTAGAATTATTAATGGCAGAGATGGATGCTGGACGAATCCAGTTGGTTCCTAGCCTGGGATTTTAGACGCTCTCTACGATCGCGCAGGCTGTGGCAAACAGAAGTTGTGTGTAGCTTGCTTTTCTGTAAGGATACGAGGACTCCCTAACGTAATTCGTAATTAAATTAATTTAGCAGGGGGATACAAGGGCGATATAATAGCTAGTCTTTTTCTATGAGATTGATTATTTAAATACTTAAGGTGGCGTAAACTGTGCTAAGGAACATCTAAATTGTGCATTCGTAGTCAATCTTCATACAGTTCGCTAAATGCCTAAAAAAATTCCTCCCAATCTGTTTGCTGAATTTGTCCACAAGCGGAATGAACTCGTTGCTAAGGGAGTTGATATCATCAATATGGCTACTGGCGAGCCAGATAAACTAACTTCTAGTCATATCCTTCAGGTGATGCATGAGGCGATTGACGATGCTGCTAACCACAATTATCCACCTGACGAAGGGACGAAAAAATTTTTGGTGCGAAGGATGTAGCAATCGAATTTCACAGTCTTCAACGCATGAATAATGCTGGTATTCGCTACAGTTGAGGAAGAGACTGGGAATTAGGGACACACTCTTGGAGAAGCTGCGCCAACAACCAGCGGCGCAGTCGAAACTCAGTGCATCGCTGGGGACTGGGAAGACAAGAGGGACAAGGAAGACAAGGAAGAATGATTCAAGAAGTCTCTATGTTGCCTATTCCCAATGCCTAATCCCCAATCCCCAATCCCTCTTGATATGCTTGCCAAAGTTGGTGAATAAACTGATTGAGTTGCTGCTTTGCGACTGAATCAGGTTCAGTTTTTGGTTCTTTGGCTAAAAGTTGGCTCAAGAAGGTAATTACTTCTGTGTCTAATGCTGGGCGAAATAAATTGGCAGGCCAAAGTAAGTCAGATGCATCTCGCAAATCGGTAATTAGAGGTGATTCTTCTATGAAAGTAACCATTAATAAAGGACGCACCCAGCACAACTGGCGGGAAACTACAAATTGAATGACTTCTGCATACAGGTTCCTGTCGCCATACTCTAGAGACACAATTTGTCCCGTTTGAAGAAAATCTAGGCTGATGTCCATCTTGGGCAAGGGCAAGGATTGTTTTGCTTGCAACTTTTTTAATCTTAAAAGTGAAAATGCGCTACGTTTAAGAAAAGCTTCTGTAAGATTAGGGTAGCACTCTTACGGCAGCCATGTCTTAGACGTGTGCCTTATCAAGTGGCTACGCAAAACTAATACAACCAATCCCTGCCAGCAAAGGGTTTTCCTCGCATAGTATCTGAGCAGAAATACTATAGAATAGGTAAATAACTGTTGAGCGATCGCAAAACAGAGACTTTGTTGTAGTGAAGTAACGAGAAAAGAGCAAAGAGCCGTGTCAGTTGAAACTATTCAAAAACCTTCCACAACCCGCAAGCTCGCGCCTCGGTATCGCGTTTTGCTCCATAACGACGACTACAACTCTATGGAGCATGTTGTACAGTCGCTAATAGCCACTGTACCTAGCCTTACCCAACCCCAGGCTGTGAGTATCATGATGGAAGCCCATACTAATGGGCTAGCTTTAGTCATTACTTGCGCCCTGGAACACGCTGAGTTTTATTGCGAAACATTGAAAAGTCACGGTTTAAGTAGCACGATTGAACCTGATGAATAGTCATTAGTTATTGGTCATTGGTCATTAGTCGAAGTTTAGAGTATTGGCTGCTGATTAGTGACTTATTTAGTATGAAAAAAAACCTTGTCCGTTTAGCTGAACGCCCTGCCCCTATTAGGCTGGGTGCTTTTATTTTGACTTTATTGTTGCTATGGTTGCCATTGGCTACACCAATATACTTACTAGTGCATGATTCAAACTTAGAAAGTATATTGACATTGGTGTTATTATATGTAATCTTTATTTTTCTCCTGAAATTATTGGGTAAATATGTCTACCAGCAGCCCCAAATTCTGCGGCATTATGGCTTAGAATTCACGCGGCAAAACGGTGTGGATTTACTGCGTGGCTTGGCTCTAGGGATAATTAATATTCTGATACTTTTTGGCGTAGAAAGTTTGTTGGGTTGGTTGGTGTGGCAACAACCAAAAGTTTTTTTGCTGAAAGTTATTTTAGAGGGTTTACTTGTTGGCTTAGGTGTTGGATTTGCTGAGGAATTGTTATTCCGAGGCTGGTTGCTAGATGAATTACAACGAGATTACAGTCTGCGTATGGCACTGTGGACAGATGCAACTGCGTTTGCTACATTGCACTTTATTAAACCCTTGGAAGCAATTATTCATACACTGCCGCAATTTCCAGCTTTAGTACTGCTGGGATTAACGCAAGTATGGGGAAAGCGTTGGCGTAGGGGACGCTTGGGTTTTCCAATTGGTTTACATGGTGGTTTAGTTTGGGGTTACTACATTATTAATGTGGGGAAATTAGTGAAATATTCTGGCCAAGTTCCTGATTGGGTAACTGGTGTGAATAATAATCCCCTACAAGGAGTGATGGGGGTGTTGTTAATGAGTGTACTAGCTTTGGGGATACGGGGAAGGACTGAGCGATCGCGTCATGTATGAAAATAAAAATATTAATTGTATCAGCTTTATTACTTACTTTTCTTTCTGGTTGTAAAGATTGTCAGGCTAAAAAAACTTCAAATCCCGCTCATGTGAAGCAGCTGCTAACAACTAAAAAATGCCCCAAGTGTGATTTAGGTGGCGCTGATTTAACAAATACTGATTTAGCTGGAGCAGATTTAAGAGAAGCTGAACTGACAGATGCTAAATTAGATGGTGCAAATTTACAAGGATCTGATGTACGCCAAGCAGAGATGCGATGGACTGATAAATCTGAAGATGATCATGGAGAATCTGGATTCTCAGAAATCGGTGATATTGATTTTAGTTGTAATGTTGATTATAAAGTTTCGTTAGAGAAAGTTAACTTACAATCAGCTAATTTTTCTGATACTAATCTCTCTGGCTTATTTATTTCTGATAGTAATCTCCGTGCTGCGAATTTAAGTGGTGCTAACTTAAAAGGCACGTATTTTACGAAAGTAGATTTATCACAAGCAAATCTAAATCAAGCTAATTTATCTTACGCGAGCTTCGGCAATGTTAACCTTCACTCGGCAGACTTACAAAATGCTGATTTAAGCCACAGCGAATTAATTGTCAATGTCAACTTAAGAAATGTAGATTTAACTGGTGCTAGATTAAATGTTGCAAAATTGGATGGAAATGATTTCAGAGGTGCAAACCTCCGTGATGTTGACTTTACTCAAAGTAGCGTAGATAGAACAGACTTTCGTCATACTAAAAATCTGACAACCGAGCAGATTAAATTGGCACAAAATTGGGAAGAAGCAGTATACGATGAAGAATTTCGGGCCAAATTAGGACTACCTGCTTGCAAAACTACGTTAGGTAAATATTTGGGATAT
>NZ_JADEXF010000275.1 GCF_015207245.1 Nostoc cf. edaphicum LEGE 07299 | reverse complement strand
GATTTCTAAAGTTGATGACGAACTTCGCCAAATAGTGCGCGAAATGCTGCAAACTATGTACAGCAAAGATGGCATTGGTTTGGCTGCACCCCAAGTGGGAATTCACAAACAACTAGTTGTCATCGACCTGGAACCAGAGAACGCAGCTAATCAGCCTTTGGTATTGATTAACCCCACCATTAAACAAGTCAGCCGCGACCTCTCTGTTGCCCAAGAAGGATGCTTAAGTATTCCCAACGTATATTTAGACGTGAAGCGCCCCGAAGTCGTGGAAATCGCCTATAAAGACGAGTACGGTCGTCCCCGGACATTGAAGGCTAATGACCTCCTGGGACGTTGTATTCAGCACGAGATGGATCACCTTAACGGCGTAGTATTTGTAGACCGTGTAGAAAACTCCTTGACTTTAGCCCAGGAGCTATCTAAGAATGGCTTCTCGTATCAAGCGGTGAAACCAATAGCATAGGGGGGCAGTAGTGTATTTAACTCCAAAAAGCAGTTTATTTCTGGGTGGTTCTTGTGTAAGTGCGATCGCAGCCGTCGGTTCGATTTTTGAACTCGGTTACGGACAACCAGATTTTGGTTTCACAGCCACGGCAATTATCCTGGTATTGAGCATTCCACTCACAGGATTATTTTTCTTTGCCGCAGTTAAGGATGCAAGGGCTAACATGAAATAAGCATCAGGTACATAAAAAAGGTAAAGGGATGAAGGAAAAGGCAAAATTCATTCTTTTACCTTTTATTTTTGCTCTCCATTTTCCACTGCCCCTAAAGCTTTTAGCGTCACTAACTGCGCTGCGGTTAACCCTGTAACCCCGGTAATATTCATTTTTTCGTAGGGTCGTGGCGATCGCAGTATTCTTAGGCAATCACCCGTCGATACATCCCAAAGCTTAATTGTCTCATCTTGGCTACCACAAATCAGGGTTTGCCCATCGGGACTAAAGGCAACTGACTTTACCCAATTAGCCCCCTGCAAAGTTTTCAGGCACTTGCCATTATAGACATCCCATAATTTTATCGTTTGGTCTTCACTGGCAGTAGCTAAAGTCTGACCATCGGGACTAAAGGCAACTGACCAAACTCGATTAGTATGTTCTTGCAAGGTTGTGAAGCACTTGCCCATGAAAACATCCCATAACTTCACGGTTTGGTCATCACTGCCACTAGCTAAAGTCTGACCATCTGGGCTAAAAGTAACTGACCTAATCCGATTGCTATGCCCCTCCAAAATTTGGAGACATTTCCCTGTATAAATATCCCATAACCTCACTCTTTGGTTTTCACTGCCACTAGCTAAAGTTTGACCATCGGGACTAAAGGCAACCGATCTTACCCAACTGGTATGCCCTTTCAAGGTTTGGAGACATTTTCCGGTGTAGACATCCCATAATTTCACCGTTTGGTCGTCACTGCCGCTAGCTAAAATTTGACCATTAGGACTAAAAGCAACTGACCTAATTCTATTGGTATGTTCCTGCAATTTTTTGATGCATTGTCCCGTCTGAACATTCCATAATTTAATTGTTTGCTTTTCACTGCCACTAGCTAAAACTTGACCATCAGGACTGAAGGCAATTGACCGTACCCAACTATTATGCCCTTCCAAAATTTTGAGAAACTTATCGTTACGGACATCCCATAATTTCACTGTTTGCTTTTCACTGCCACTAGCTAAAATTTGACCATCGGAACTGAAGGCAACTGACCTTATCCGATTGCTATGCCCCTGCAAGGTTGTCAAGGACTTACCATCCTGGACATTCCATAACTTCACTGTTTGGTTTTCACTACCACTAGCTAAAGTTTGACCATCGGGACTGAAAGCAACTGACCTTACCCGATTGGTATGCCCCTGGAAGGTTTTCAGACATTTACCATCACGAAAATCCCATAATTTCACGGTTTGGTCGTCACCACCGCTAGCTAAAGTTTGACCATCGGGACTAAAGGCAACCGACCAGACGCGATTGCTATGTCCCTGCAAGGTTTTCAGACATTTACCATCACGAAGATCCCATAATTTCACCGTTTGGTCGTCACTGCCAGTAGCTAAAATTTCACCATCGGGACTAAAAGCAACTGACCTTACCCAACTGCTATGTCCCTGCAAAATTTTCAGGCATTTACCATCACCAACATCCCATAACTTCACTGTTTGCTTTTCACTGCCAGTAGCTAAAATTTCACCATCGGGACTGAAGGCAACTGACATAATTCGATTGGTATTTTCCTGCAAAGTTATCAGACATTTGCCGATGTGGACATTCCATAACTTTACTGTTTGGTCTTCACTGCCACTAGCCAACGTTTGACCATCGGGACTAAAGGCAACTGACCTAACCCAATTGCTATGTCCGTGCAGGGTTTTGAGGCATTTACCATCATGAACATCCCATAATTTCACTGTTTGGTCATCACTGCCACTAGCTAAAGTTTGACCATCGGGACTGAAAGCAACTGATTTTACCCAGCTGCTATGTCCAACACAGGTAAAAAGTAGCTTTCCATCATCAACTTGCCACAAGTAAGTCTTGCCATCAGCATCACCCGTAGCCAAAAGTTTTCCATTCGGGCTAAATGCAACTGACGAAATACTAACTAATGTTTCTGCAAAAACGCATTTAGCTAAATCAGCATTGGCAAAATTCACCCGATGCAAATTCACACTTTGTAAATATGCTTGCCAAATAGTCAGATTTGAAAAGTCATAGTCGCTAAAATCAGTTTGTAGTTGACAAAGAATATTTAATAGATTTCCACCTGCATATCCTGCTGTTTGGGGAGTTTGTCGCAGGGACAATAAAATTTGATATAGATGATGTTCAATATTTTTAGCATATCTAAAAATAGTTAATAATCTATCTATTATTGGTTTAATAATCAGGGTAATCTGAGTGTTTCTAATATAATCTTTGGCCGTAGCTGCCATTAAAGCATGGCTCATAAATAGTCTAATATTATTAGTGGTAATTTCATGACAAACTTGTTCAATAAGTTGGTCGGTTATGTATTCCATTACCACAGACTGGAGGGTGAAAAGTGCTGTTCTTTGTTCAATTAGCGATCGCCTCCGTAGAGATTCTAGCGCTTCCATCACTTCCCTTTTAGTCAAGGGACGCACAATATCATTTAGCAATTCATCTAGAGAAACTAACTCGCGCTTGATTGCTAACCAATAAATTATTTCTTTTTCGATCTCTGACAAGCGCTCAAATTGCTGGTCTAGTAAATTCCGGGTGTCACCAAAAATTATCTCTCCTTCAGCCAGAAAAGCAGCGATATCACCACCAAATAACTCTCGAATTGGCTCAGAAACTAGCTTTAACGCTAAAGGATTGCCGGAATACTTCTCAACTAGCTTGGTCCATTCTTGTTGTGAGCCAAATAACCCTTTATCTTGGAGAATTTCTTGCCCTTCCGTTTCTCCTAAGCCAATTAACGATAATGTTCTGACTGGTGATGCTTCTCCTTCTAAAGAAGCAAATTCTTTTGGTTTTTCACGAGATGTCAGCACTAAGCAGCTTTGATGCGGTTCTTCCCCTACTCGACTAAGTAGTTGACCATAATCTTCGTATTCTTGTCTATATTGTCCGGCGCGATCGCCTTCTTGTAAAATTGTCTCTGTATTATCAAATACCACAAGACAACGATGCTCTCGTAAATAATGAATCAGCAGCGTTACTCTCGCATCTACTGTTTCTGGCAAATCTGTTTCTTTGTCATCAGATAAAAATCTAATCAAATTCGCTAACATCTCTGCAACGGGTGGCGCATTGCGGAGACTTCGCCAAATCAAGTACTCAAAATTTTCCTGAACTTCCTTTGCCAATTTCACAGATAAAGCAGTTTTGCCGATTCCCCCCATTCCCAATATTGCTACTAGTTGGCAATTATCCTCGATCAGCCACTGCGTTAGCTGAGACAATTCTGCTATGCGTCCCCGAAAAAAGCAGATACCAGGCGCTTGACCCCAATCTTGGCGGTTTTGGGCAATGGATTTCTCATTGTCTGAAGATGCTTGATACTCAGATTCTATAACTTGCTGTAACTTAGTGAGTTTACCTGGTCCGCTACCAGTAACATTAAATTTTTTGTAAACTTCGCTTAATCTTTTGCGTACTGCTTCGGCACTGATTGCCAATTTTTTCGCGATCGCATTTGGCGATTGTCCATGAACAGCGTGTAAAAACACCTCGATCTCGCTGTTAGACAAGCACCGTTTTTCGGCTAAAGCCAAAAGAATGTTTTCGGGAATGACACTCATACTCACACAAAGACAGACTACACACCAATGTTATCTCACTATGTGAGTCAAGGTTCCTGCAAAAAGTGAGCATTCATTGACGAAGGGGACAGGGGACAGTTTTTCTAATTTCCTTTTCCCTCTTTAGCTAGATATTTCAGGCATTTTTATAGTATCTTATGCTATTTAGATAATTTTCTCTAAAGTTTATCTTGACCTAAGTAACTTAGTTACTTTATAGTGAGTTTAACAGTAGAAACCACGGTGACTTAGTAAGGTTACGGGTGAATTAAAGAAACTTAGTGAGTAAGACATAAAGGCAAAGACTGGAACTGCAAATTCTGAAAAAGGCAAGTATACAAATTGCCTGTAGGGATTTCGAGAGTTCAATGCGCGTAGTGCGCGTTCTGTGCGATTACGCGCATTGAACGCCTAATTTTTGATATCTAGATTGCCCTGGTAATTCATCAAAGAGCTTAATTTTTCATGAGCCGCAAATATCAAAACCACCTTTGTTGGTATTCCCACTCCACTCAGGAGTAGGACTTTTGTCTATCTTGACTTGGTGGGAGCAAAACTGTGGAGATTCGCTGTTTCCTTAGTGTGGTCGGGGGAGCGCAAACTGCTACCTAGATTCAACTTTCAAAACAGGAAAAAAACTATGAAACCCAGTCTCAAAGATAACGATAATCTGTTGTTCAAGTGGTTTTGTATCGGACTCAAATATTTTCTGCTGGCGCTGCTGGGGCTGGGAATAGCCTTTGTTGTGTCTCACACTTTTGGGGCAAATGCGATCGTTGGGATGCTTTTATCGGCAAGTCTACGGTCATGGGTTGCGAGGATAGCGATTTTCCTAGTCTGTCTATTTGCGATCGCCATGATGTTCGAGTCTTGGGGTTAACAGAACAGATTTACTAGTTAAAGCTTATGCTCAGATTTAATAAATAGCCTTTGGCTAACTTTCACTTAGCCAAAGGTTTTGTAACTATTCATTTGGAGATTCTATCATGTCCAACAACAGCTATCAGGGAAAAACACTTTCGCCGATTTTACGGCTTCTGAAAGCTCCCACCTCAGCATTTAGGCAAGTGGGAGTAGTGTATTCATTTATTCAATTAGCGGTCATCGCTCTCTTGCAGTTCTGGAGCGATATTGGAGTGTGACTGAGCAACAGAAAGAGAATACCATTTCTGCCCTAGTGTTTTAAATTATTGATTAGAAATGCATTCATATTAAAGACATATTTTTCTTTTTTTAAAGGATAAAGTCAGTTATTAAAAATTTAGTAAAATTGATATATTTTCTCGAATACTACTCTGTGCATTTGTAGCTTTGTACTAAGATAGTAAGCAGTTCCACTTCACCTTAAAGGAATTATACAAACATGAAACCAGTGTCAGTAACTATATTTTTATGCCATAATAATAAGGATAAAACTTTTGTAATTAAATTCCATAAACATCTTGATAATAAAAGCTTTGCTGTGAATTTTTTTAAATCTATAAAAGTATTTACATGGCTAGATCAACACAATCTCATTGCTGGAGATGAGTATAAAA
>NZ_JADEXF010000274.1 GCF_015207245.1 Nostoc cf. edaphicum LEGE 07299 | reverse complement strand
TTTGATTACAATACAGCCATCGAGTTTCTAAAGAAGGGTGATAAGCTTCGATGGTGTTGAAGTCTGAGTTAGATTGGCTTATTTTTAACCACGGCTTTTCTTGTTGATTACCAGTCCAAGACCAGGTGTTGCGGAACCAAAGCGTTGGTAACAAATGCAGCGTTTTTGCTTCTGTGCCTCGGTTAATCACACTGATTTCAATTAAAATGTCGTCGGGTGAAGCCTTAGCATACTCAACAAATACATCAAAATAGCGGTCTTGGTCAAATATACCTGTGTCGATTAATTCAAACTCTGAGCTTTGGCGACCTCTGCGGTGATTTTCTTCTACCAGCTGACTGTATGGAAAAGCAGCTTGGGGATATTTATAAAGATATTTCATGTAGGAATGAGTCGGGGTGTTATCCAGGTAGAAGTAGTATTCTTTAACATCTTCCCCGTGATTTCCCTCATTCCCTGTGAGGCCGAAAAGTCTCTCTTTGAGGATTGCATCTTCACCATTCCAGAGAGCGATCGCAAAACATAGTCGCTGATGATTATCAGAAATTCCTCCAATTCCATCTTCTCCCCAGCGATAGGCGCGGGAGCGGGCATGGTCGTGGGGAAAGAATTCCCAGGCGGTACCATCAGGGCTATAGTCTTCGCGCACTGTTCCCCACTGGCGTTCGCTCAGGTAGGAACCCCATCGTTTCCAGTAGGCTGTGCGATCGCGGTCTGCTGCTAATCTTGCTTCTTCTTGGGTCATAGTGATTTAGGATTTTGGATGAATGCAAAATTTAAAATTCAGAATTCTCTGTGGTAGGTTCTGTTGCTATCCAAGCGCGAAGCACTTCTGCTACCGTCCAGGCTTGAGCAATACAACCTCGTGGGGTGAGTGGCTCATTACCATCAAAAATCTCACTGAGACTACCTACGCCGTGAGCGCATAGATGATTAGCCATTGGTTCAAGTAGACTCCGAGCTTGTAGTGGATCGTTGAAAACACGTAGGTGGGCTAAAACAAACGGCCCAATCAGCCAGCCCCAAACCGTTCCTTGATGATAAACACTATCTCGCTGAAACTGATCTCCACCGTAGTGACCTTGATATTGTGGATGGTTGGGGTCAAGACTGCGTAAACCGTGGGAGGTGAGAAGCGATCGCGCACAAGATTCCACCACACCCCGTTGTTGAACTGGAGTCAGGGGGCTTTCTGGTAATGACACAGCGAATATCTGGTTTGGTCGCAACGATTCATCATGTCCCTCAGGCCCATCTAGAACATCGTAGCAGTAACCAACTGCATCGTTCCAGAAGCGCCCAAATCCAATATTTGCAAGCTCTTGCATCTGCTTGTATTCTTGGTAGGGCTTACCCAGCTTTCGTGCAAAGTTTGCCATAGTTCCCAAAGCATTACACCACAAAGCATTAACTTCTATGGGTTTGCCAATGCGTGGCGTAACCACCCAATCACCAATTTTGGCGTCCATCCAGGTGAGTTGCACACCTGTCTCACCTGCATAAAGTAGACCATCATTCGGGTCTAGATGGATGTTGTAGCGCGTCCCTTGACGATGCCAATTAATAATGTCTGCCAGCACAGGAAAGAGTTCACTTAGCAGTTCTTCATCTTTAGTTGCCGCATAGTAAGCGCGAATCGCTTCAAAGTACCAGAGGGTTGCATCTACTGTATTGTATTCTGGTGCTTCACCGACATCGGGAAAGCGGTTAGGTAACATACCTTGGTCTACGTAGCGGGCAAAAGTACGTAAAATAGGGCGTGCAAGCTCTGGACGACCGACCGAGATTGTTAAACCAGGTAAGCTAATCATTGTATCTCGCCCCCAGTCACCGAACCAATGATAACCAGCAATGATTGTTTTGCCGTTGGGTTCATCAGGCAATGGGCGACTGACAATGAATTGGTCGGCAGCGAGGACTAGCTGAGATACCCAGTCTGGATCTGCTTTGGCATGTACACGGCTTTGTTTCCAGAATCCCAGCAGCTTTTGCTCAAGGGAGCGAGGTAACTTTAAGGCTACTTGGCCATCTAACTTTGGATGGATCTCGGTGCTGGCAACAAAAGTGAGTGATTCACCGGGCTGGAGAGTAGCTTCAAAGGTGGCTGCATGTAGATGATCTTCGCGATCGTCGAGTCCGCGATCGCGTTCTCTGGCTAAGTCAAACTCATAGTACCACTCGTGGGCTAGTGTTGCCTGACCGCGATCGCTTAATAGATATAATGGCACAGCTTCCCCAAAAGCAGTAACACGGACACCATGTTCAATAGCATCAACGTTCATCTGCCAGCCTCGTGCATGTGTGCTACCGTGATAATCCCGATAATTTACCAGTGCTTTCAGCTTTAGCATCAGTGGTTGAGTGGCACGACGCAGGTAATATTGAAGATATGTGGTATTGCTGCCGGGTTGCATCCATATACGTTTTTCCAATAAAGCATCCGCACAAGTAAATCGCCATGTTGGTATTGTGCCTTCTAACTCGAAGGATTCAATGTGCTCATAGCCATCTGGATTAACGGCTCCACCAGCCCAACGGCTGGCTCCAAGGGGATAATTGCGTCCGTCATACAAAACTGTTTCATCTAACTTAGCTAGTAACAGAGTTCTCATCAGTGGTGGCTTTAATGCTGCCACGAGTAATCCGTGATAGCGACGTGTGAGTATACCTGATACTGTCCCTGAAGCATAACCACCGATGCCATTAGTTACCAACCATTCTCGCCCTGCTGCCAAATCGAGAACACCACAAATTTCGCGTCCAAAGTTGATACTCATAAGTGATAGTAGGTTCTGTACTCCAGCTCACAAACACTCTAGAACGTTAGAGCCAACACAAACTAAGCTGTTTTACATCAAGTCCGCATATTTAATCTCTTTACTATGTGTTCTCTACGCCTAATAAGGTTAAATAAATTACTTTTAAACCGCAGAGGCACAAAGAGAGCAGAGAGAAAAACAGATTTTAGAAGTCACCTTAAAAAGGTTAGTACCGCAAGGCGGAATTCAAAACTCAAAATGAAGCTTGCGGACTCGCTCTAAGCATTCGCGTAGGTCTCGTAGAGAAGCCATGCGTTGGCGTTTGCGTTAGCGTCTCTGAAAGAGAAGCTTCTTATAGAGAAGGCTTTAGGCTGCGCTAACAAAATTCAAAATTCAAAATGAATACAGCATAAGCGTTTCATTGATTTAGAATGGGTGGTTTATTTACGCCTTGCGGTACTATTGTTCTAGTTTACCTATTGCTCATGATAGTTCCGGCTCAATCCCCCATCTACATAGAACGTTGCACCTGTGATGTAGTCAGCATCGGCTGAGGCTAAGAAAGAAACTATAGGTGCAATATCCTGTGGTTTACCTAAGCGACCCAAGGGAATGTTTTTTAACAGCGCTCCTAATTTTTCGGGGTTATTTAACAGCTTACTATTGATTGGTGTCTCAATTGCTCCAGGAGCCACGTTGTTAATTGTAATTCCCAGAGGGCCAAGTTCAACTGCTAGGTTACGCATCGTCATCTTTACACCGCCCTTGCTGGCACAGTAAGCAGTGAAGTGGGGAAATGCTATTTCCTCATGGGTAGAGCTAATATTGATGATTTTGCCGGTTCGCTTGGTTTCGATGAAGTGCTGCACTATCGCTTGAGTGGCGAAAAATGTCCCTTTGAGGTTGAGATTAATCACTGCATCATAGTCGGCTTCGGTGATGTTCCAGAAATCAGCATTTCGACCGTCAATACCAGCATTGTTTACTAAAATGTCTAACTTGCCAAAGTATTGAATACCCTGGTCTATAAGTTGACGGATGTCGCTAATGACACTCAAGTCAGCTTTAATAGTTAAGCCTTTGCTACCAGCAGCTTCTACTTTCGACAAAGTTTCTTCAGCGCCTTCAGGATGAGAGCGATAATCAATCACAACATCTGCACCTTGTTCAGCCAGATGTACAGCAATAGCTTGGCCAATTCCTCCACTACTACCAGTTACTAAAGCTACCTTACCTTCTAGTTTCTTCATTAGCTTTCTCCTTTTAGAGTATTTTGATGTTTTCAGGTCTTATAAAACAGGATTCAGAAGTCAGAATTCTGGATTCTTCTTTAAATCTACTGATGCTTTTGCAGATGTGGCACCTTAACATTCTTAAAAATACAACGATAATTGGGAACATGAAAAAGTTTGCCTGTCAAAACTTCACGTTCACCCATAGCTATCAGTTGAAAAACTCCCACAGCAGTTAATGCACCTAGTGGAGATGCAATACAATAAAGCCATTGATTTTGCCAAGACCATGCTACGAAAGCAGGCCCCATACTCCGTGCTGTATTCAAACTGGTACCAGAAATTGGCGCTCCCAACCAAACCATAGTTGCCACTAGAAGCCACACCATTAAAGGTGTCCAGCGCAATAGCTGATGATGACTCAAAAAGATAAAGATAGACAGCACCAATATAAATGTCATGAAAACTTCAGCTAGAAATACATACCACAAGGGATAGTTTATTCCAGGTAAAGTAATACAATAATTGACGCTGATCAGGTAATTTCCCCACAAAGCTAATGCTAAAGATGTGCCAAGAACTGCGCCCAGGAATTGACCAAAAATATATCCAATTAAGTCCTGTTTATGCATTTTGCCTTGCATCCAGAATGCCAATGATAAGCAGGGATTTAGGTGCGAACCACTCAGTTTTCCTAAAGGGGAAATGCTAAATAATGCACCACTTCCAGCGAAAATGAGACCATTAATTAATAAACGAGGACTCACTGCCGGAATGAGATGCTCCATAGGCAAACCTTTGCCAAAATTGAAGGTGATTATACTGAATCCAACCAAGAGATTGAAAGCAGTTCCCACCAACTCTGCACCATATTCAGACCAATTTAGAGTTTTCCAATTTGCAAAAGTATTCATGAGTTTATTTCTGGCGATCAACAATTAAGCTTTATACAGCAATTCCATTAAGGTTTTGAACAAAGATTAGCTACTTGATAATATTTTTTATCTCAACTTGTTCATCTCCTATTAAGAAATGCTGTATATAGTTAAGTTGAAATTACCTCAATTGAGCTGCAATGGTGGTGGATTATCCTGATCGACATATCCTTGGCTGATTTCAACAATATTACCATCTGGATCGGATACCCAAACCGTGCGCCACCCAGGAATAAAGCTATCAAAGTTGAGTGGCCCAAGGGTTACTTTTGCATCTTTGCCGATTTCAGCGAGTTTAGCATCAACATCATCAACCTGGAAACCAAAATGACGCCAAGCTGGATAGGTAGGCCCATCTTGGTTGGCTAAAGGAACAGGGGTTTCTCCTTTTGCTTGGAAGAGTTCAAGGTACATATCACCCAATTTCAGAAAGACAATTTGCTCATTATTGCCAATGGGTGCAACTCTTGCTCGCTTAAAGCCGAAATATTTCGTGTAGAATTTTTCAGTTGCAATCGGATCTTTGCAGCTGATTGCCATTTGAGAAACTTTTAGCAAAGCCATTACTTCAGTCCTTACTGACAGAAAAAAGTGAACTTAGTTATGCGTATGTTCCATCGGGATATTGAATTACACCAGCAAAGTGAACAGCAATTTTGCGATCGCGCACTACCCAGTTATCATAGAAACTTACTTCGCCAACATCGCCATTGATGCTTTTGGTTTTCAAGCTTTCGACTATCATCAGCGTGTTCTCGGTTTCAGCCCACTGGTTAAGTTTGACCTCAAAATCTTCTAGACTGAAGATGCGACTTTCAAAGAACTCTTTGAGTGCTTGACGACCACGCACATAAATCGGTTTGCGGTTTTCGGTCAAGGTGCTAATA
>NZ_JADEXF010000273.1 GCF_015207245.1 Nostoc cf. edaphicum LEGE 07299 | reverse complement strand
GTTCATCTGCACTCTCTTGTATCTCGATATGCGTTATCCCTGCCATCACACACCCTTAATACCACCTCTCTATATTTTTACCATCTGTCACATTCTTTTTTCAAATGGGTATAATTATACAGCAATGATTATGATTGCCTCCATTCTCTTGTGGTTATAGTTTGAAAACACGCCCTAGTCTCAAACCTGGGGGTGATGCTTTCACCCCTACACCTACGGGGTAGGATTTGAGGGTTCTAGGATAATAACTCTCACCTACATGGTCATTCAGTTGTCTTGGCGCAGCCTCTCCCTTTGGGAGAAGGTTCTGTACCTTGCTGCTAATCCTCCAAACCCTTATGGATTTTAGTTTCTAGCCAACGATTCGCACTTTTAGTTTATAAGTAATAAGAAAGCAGTAAACAAATGTTTGAAGTAGTGATACAAAATATATATTTTTCTTGTTGAATGCTGAATTGTTAGAAGTTGCGAAAATTACAAATGCAGAGATGATCCGACTTAGCCAAGAACACTTGCAAACCATCCGCACCCATGCCGAAAGCACCTACCCAGATGAGTGCTGTGGTATAATTTTGGGCTATCTGGCTAATGAGGGCAAAACTGTGGTAGAAGTCATGCCAACAGAAAATGCCTGGAATACAGAAGCGGCTGCTGAGTTTCCAGGAGGACGCATAACAGAAAGTAAAAGACGGCAATATACGATCGCACCCGAAGTTATGCTAAAGACACAAAGGGAAGCACGCGATCGCTCATTGAACATTATCGGCATTTTTCACTCCCACCCAGATCATCCTGCCATACCCTCAGAATGCGATCGCCTATACGCTTGGCAGGGATACTCGTATATAATAGTTTCCGTCCAAAACGGCAAAGCTGGAGAACTCAAAAGTTGGAGCCTTGATGATACTCATCAGTTTCAAACAGAGAAAATTGAAAATATAATTTAACGCTTTAGTTTAAAGACACTCACTCATAGCGGTTTTTGCCGCTATCACAGATGAAAATTCGTCTTTCCTACTCTTAATAAGATCCAGTTTTTCGATAGGATTAATATTCCGCTTTCCCACATCATAACTGCTATGCTCAATCCCAATCTGGACGAAATCCAGTTGACCAAAGACGATTACGAACGCTACTCCCGACACCTGATTTTACCGGAAGTAGGGCTAGAAGGACAGAAGCGCCTGAAAGCCGCTAGTGTAATGTGTATCGGTACAGGTGGACTCGGTTCACCACTACTTTTATATTTGGCGGCGGCGGGTGTTGGACGCATCGGAATTGTCGATTTTGATGTTGTTGATACTTCTAATCTGCAACGCCAAGTAATTCACGGTACATCCTGGGTGGGTAAACCCAAGATTGAATCGGCAAAAAACCGCATTCACGAGATTAACCCCTATTGTCAAGTTGATTTATACGAAACTCGTCTGACTTCCGAAAACGCCCTGGAGCTGATTCAACCTTACGATATCGTAGTGGATGGTACTGATAACTTCCCCACCAGATATTTGGTTAACGACGCCTGCGTATTGCTGAATAAGCCCAACGTCTACGGTTCAATTTTACGCTTTGAAGGGCAAGCTACTGTATTTAATTACGAAGGTGGCCCGAATTATCGTGACCTTTTCCCAGAACCACCACCACCAGGGATGGTTCCTTCTTGTGCAGAAGGTGGCGTATTGGGAATTTTGCCAGGAATTATTGGTTTAATCCAAGCAACTGAAACTGTTAAAATAATTCTGGGACAAGGCAACACTCTTAGCGGGCGATTGCTGCTATACAACGCCTTGGATATGAAATTTCGGGAGTTAAAACTGCGTCCGAACCCGATTCGTCCAGTAATTGAAAAGTTGATAGATTACGAAGAATTCTGCGGGATTCCACAAGCTAAGGCAGAGGAGGCAAAACAGCAGTTGGAAAGTCAAGAAATGACTGTCAAGGATTTAAAGGAATTGTTGGATAGCGGTGCAAAGGATTTTGTACTGTTAGATGTTCGCAACCCCCATGAGTATGACATTGCCAAGATTCCGGGTTCAGTGTTGGTGCCCTTACCAGACATTGAAAATGGGAATGGTGTTGCTAAGGTGAAGGAAATATTGAATGGTCATCGCTTAATTGCTCATTGTAAGATGGGCGGGCGATCGGCAAAAGCCCTAGCTATTCTCAAGGAAGCCGGAATTGTAGGGACGAATGTTAAAGGCGGAATTACCGCTTGGAGTCGAGAAATCGATCCCTCAGTTCCAGAGTATTAAAAACGCAAAGTAACGCGGAGGTTTAACGCAGAGGTACGCAAAGTTATTCTCTGCGTACCTCTGAGTTTAAAACCTGACTTTCTTAATTACGAATTACGAATGAGTTACAGGTTTAACCTGACTCAACAAATCGTGCAGTTTTTCGCCTTCAATGACCTCTGTTTCTAATAGTTGAGTAGCGATCGCTTCTAGCAAATCTCGATTCTGTCTGAGAATCTCTAGGGCTTGTTCGTGGGCTGTTTCCACAATTTCCTTGACTTCGCTATCAATGGCTTTGGATGTGTCTTCACTTACCGCCCGTCGAGGATTAGCCCCGCCATTACCCAGGAATGCTGCTTGTTGTCCTTGTTGGTAAGCCAATGGCCCTAAGACTTTGCTCATACCATAAGCTGTTACCATCCGTTCTGCCAAGTCAGTTGCTCGTTGCAAATCATTGGAAGCACCTGTAGTAATACTGTTAAACACAATCTCTTCGGCGGAACGTCCACCCAACAAAGTTGCAATCTGACCCCGCAGTTCGTGTTCATTCATCAAAAAGCGGTCTTCAGTTGGTAATTGCAGAGTGTAACCCAAAGCTGCCATTCCACGAGGAATAATCGAAATCTTTTCTACACGACCATTTCCGGTTGTGAGCGCTCCAACCATTGCGTGACCAACTTCATGATATGCAACAATCTTTTTCTCAGTCTCGTTCATCACGCGACTCTTCTTCTCTAAACCGGCAACTACCCGCTCAATTGCTTCGGCAAAGTCTTCTTGAGCAACCCTTTCACGCAGATTACGCGCTGCCAATAATGCGGCTTCGTTCACTAAGTTTGCCAAATCTGCGCCAGCAAAACCAGGAGTACGAGTAGCGATCGCTTTTAAATCTACATTATCTCCTAATTTTACCTTTTGAGCGTGAATCTTGAGAATTGCTTCACGACCAGATAAATCGGGACGGTCTACTAACACTTGGCGGTCAAAGCGGCCTGGACGCAATAAAGCAGGGTCTAGGGTTTCCGGGCGGTTGGTCGCTGCTAGCACAATCACCGTTGCATCCCCAGCCGCAAACCCATCCATCTCAGTTAATAATTGGTTGAGGGTTTGTTCTCGCTCATCGTTACCACCGTAGAAGCCGTTACTGCTACGAGACTTACCAATCGCATCTAATTCATCAATGAATACAATACAGGGAGCTTGTTTTTTGGCCTGTTCAAACAAATCCCGGACTCTAGAAGAACCGACACCGACAAACAATTCTACAAACTCGGAACCAGAGATGCTGAAGAATGGAACTCCTGCTTCTCCTGCTACGGCTTTCGCTAAAAGTGTCTTACCAGTACCAGGAGGGCCAACTAACAGCACACCTTTGGGAATCCTAGCGCCAATTTGCGTAAACCGTGCCGGAGTCTTGAGGAAATCTACAATTTCTACTAACTCAGTTTTTGCTTCTTCTACCCCAGCCACATCTGCAAAGGTGATTTTCGCGGATTCGCCTTCAACGTAAACCTTAGCTTTGCTCTTACCAATGGAAAGCGCACCTTGGGGGCCACCGCCACCACCACCACGAGCGAGAAAGAACTGCCAAATACCAATAAAAATCAGTGGTGGAATCACCCAACTTAAGAGGGTTGTAAACCAAGTATTTTTGGGTGGCGGTGTAGCAGCGAACTCAACTCCCTTTTCTTCTAGCAGTTTGGGCAACTCTAAATCAAAGATCGGTGTAGTTGCAAACACCTGGCCCGGTTCGGAATTTTCTGTTTTTAGTTGGTAAACAATCTGGTTTTGACCAACGGAAACACGGCTGACTTCCCCTTCCTGTACTTGATGAATAAACAGGCTATAGGGAACACCAGTAGGGCCAGAAGCAAATAAACCAGGCAAAAATAAATTTAATAGCAGGAATAGCCCTGATACTGCCAGTAAAATATTAGCAACGATCCGAAACCGAGGTGACTTAGGCTGTTCTTTAATTCCCATAAATGTTACCAATCCTTAAATAATGAAAACTAACTTGAAAATTGGGCATAGGACATGGAGCATTGAACATTGGTTTTCCCCTGCTTCCCCTGTTCCTTATTTCCCTTAACGCTTTGAGAAACTTGATTAAAGACTGGTCAAAAATGCTGGTATGTTCGCCCAATCTAAGCAATGTCTACGACGGGCTGTAAGGCTCATGATGCTCGTTAGCCCTTGCATCTCTCTTTGGGAGAAGACTTGCTAACGGTAAGGCAAAGTTGTTCAGCTTCTGTGGATCTTCAAGTCTACTACTGTTTCTCATAATTTCTCCCATTTAGCAATGTTTGCAGCATTTTTTTACTTATTTATGTAACTAAACTTAACAATTTAATTAATCTTTGTGAACTAACGAGCAAATACGGTTTACCGTACTCAAAAAATATGCAGAGATTGGGAGACACAAATAGAAATCCCCCACAAAGAGTTATTCTGGAGCCTTAGCGGAGCTTTGCTTGCTCACTCCTGAATTCTTTTTCAATAATTTCACTTTGAACTTCCGAACCGCATTTTCCATATATGCGGTTCCTCCTAGCCATTAATGTCCATCATAAGACCAGTGAGGGCGATCGCTAGATAATTTAATCACACCGTAAGAACGGCCAACCTGCCATAAAATAGAATTTTCATAACTCGTTCGTGGCTGATTAATACTAACTGTCGTTCCATTAGCGTTTTTTATCTTTAAAGTTCCTGACCAAGTAATTTCCCAATCAATTGCTAATCTTTGGGTATGACGAGAGGTAAGAACAGGTCGAAAAGCAATATTATAAGCAGACACCATTTCTTTAGCAGCTTGAACAGAACCAGCATTGGTGTAATGTAGCCAATTAATATCTACATTAGGCATAGGTGGAACATCTTTGGCAGCAATTTCATTATTACTAATACGGAAAGCGTAGTGCATTAAATAAGCCCGTTCTGATGGGCGGAATACTGAAGAGATATTGATATTAGCCCCGGCATTTTTTAAGGCTTGCTCAAAAGCTTGTACTTTTTGGCGGAAGGGAGAAGCTAAATCATCAATTAAGTCGCTGTCTGGGAAAACATTAATCCAGGCTTTTCCACTTAGTCGTTGTCTTAATTTTTTGGCGTATTCAGTTATGTTGTCTAAAGCCAACTCCAAATCAATGCCAAGCTTGGTTTTTGTTGTATTAGAAAGCTGTTGAGCTAATTCGGCTCGAAAATTGATGTCTCTGATTTTATAAGTTTCGGCTAGTCCTTTTGTACTGTTGGGGCCAAAGTCTCCATCAGCTACTAATGGGGGATTCATACGACCGATCGCTGTTAAACTTTTTTGTAAATCTTTGACCTCATTTTCTCCAAAGTTAAGATAGGTTAATAGTTTTTGTCCGGCATTGGTATAGATAGCAAAATAAATTGCAAAACCTTGCTCTAGCGCTTTTTTATAAGTAGCAGTATCGACAATTCCCGTTACTGTTAAAGCATTGCTAGTTTGATAATCACGAGTTGCTTGAGCTGTAATATTCCCAAAATCCCCATCAATGGCAGCAATAGGGAAGTCATAATCTAAAAGAAATTTCTGCGAAGCAGTTACAATTAGCC
>NZ_JADEXF010000272.1 GCF_015207245.1 Nostoc cf. edaphicum LEGE 07299 | reverse complement strand
TCCTTCATCTGTGTAAAGTGCATATCATCTGGAAATTTTGGTTCCAGTTCCACGAGTTCTGCTTTTACACCTTGGAATGGCGTTAAGTCACGCACAATTTTGGAGTGAATATTAACTAAGTGGAGATGAAAGTTCTCGTCACCATCCGAGTCTTGCATATAAATCAACTGGTCGGCGTTATAAGTCCAGAAGAAAATGCGGATACCGCGCTTTTTGTCGGCAGTTAATATCTGGTCGTCTTCTTGTCCTATAGTTCGCAACCATACCTGCAAGACATTTTTCTCATCAGGGGCGATATATGCCAAGTACTTGCCATCAGGGGAGAGTTGTGGGCTAGTTTTTTCGGGATTCCCAAACAGAATTTCGCGCGGAATCAACGTTGGTAGGGAGGGCGCTTGAGCAGATGACATATTTTTATCCTCTACTTGACTACCTTATTGTCACTTGGTGGTGAAAATGACAATTCATCCTATTGGATGAACCTAGCTGGAGAATATTTAGGGGAGCAGGGGAAAGAAAAAAGTTTTAACTTATTCCCTGTCGCGTGATAAGATTATCCATCTTTTCCTTTGCGTCCTTCTCTAACGAGACGCTGCGCGATCGCAATTATTAAAAAAATCTAGGTATTCTAGCGGAAACACCTGACGGCGAACAAGCAGCAAGGGAGTAATACTCGTAAATGAGTCTTTTATATTCGGCGATGAGTCTTTAATACTCGTGAACGAGTCTTTTATACTCGGCGATGAGTCTTTGATACTCGTGAACGAGCCTTTTATACTCGGCGACGAGTCTTTGATACTCGTGAACGAGCCTTTTATACTCGACGACGAGCCTTTTATACTCGGCGACGAGTCTTTTATACTCGTGAACGAGTCTTTTATACTCGACGACGAGCCTTTGATACTCGTGAACGAGTCTTTTATACTCATTGACGGCAATTATCGCAATATCCACAACGCAGGTTAACTGCTTCTTTGTCAAAACCAAAAGCATTTAACAAAAACTGCCAACGACACTGCTTAGTTGTTAGGTATTGCTGCATTTGTTTAGCGGCGTGTAATTGCGTTGGTGGCTGATTTCCCGCTTTTTGCCCAATGGTGTAATGGAAAGGATCAAGCCAGTTTAGCTGACCGTTGCTATGGAGTAAAGCTAGCGCCGTTGCACCTTCGGGAAATTGTCGAGTTACTGCATTCACTTCTCCCTGTTTTGGTAATTTTTTCACAAGTTGCTGCGCTATTTGTTGTTGCGATCGCATTTGTTCTTGAAAAAACTCCTGTCTTTGCTTATCCCCTGAATCTAACCACCCCGTAGGTTCACTCACCAACGTTAACGCTTCTGCTGGTTTCCCATCCCTTCCAGCGCGGCCAATTTCTTGCACATATTCAGATAGCAGATGTGGCGCGTGAAAGTGGGCAACCCAGCGAACATCTGATTTATTTATCCCCATGCCAAACGCACAGGTGCAAACCACAAAGGGAATTTTGCCACTTAACCAGCTTGCTTCTACTTCACGGCGTTCTATTGCACCCAATCCCGCATGATAGCTAGCTGTAGCGTAACCCATCTCTGCTAACCATTCGGCTAAATCTTCGCTATCTCTTCGAGTGCGAACATAAACTAATCCCGATTGTTGCGGTCTATTTTGAATAAACTTTAATAATTGTTGTTTCCTACCCCGTGGTGTCCAAGCAATGCGAACAGTGGGATGCAAGTTCGGACGGTAAGGATTCAAGCGGAAAATCTCTGGTTGCTGTAATTGTAAAACTGTTTGAATAATTTTTTGGGCTGAGGGGTCAGCAGTCGCAGTAAAAGCGGCGATACTGATTTTTGTTCCTGGTGGTTTTGATTTGAGCAATGCCGGACGCACCGCCCCTAATCTGCGATAAGCTGGGCGAAAAGTATCACCCCACTGCACTAAACAATGAGCTTCATCTAAAATCAAACCATTAATTTGCAATTGCGGGTGACATAATCTTTCCCACACTGGCGTACTGAGCAAAGTTTCGGGCGATAAATAAAGTAACCTTAGCTGTTGACGTTCTAAAGCTTGCAGCGTTGCACGGCGTTGAGATGAAGATAATTCACTATGCAAAAGTGCTGCTTTTTGGTGGCTTTGTAGTAATTCCTGAACTTGGTTTTCCATCAACGCCACCAAAGGCGAAACTACCAAGGTTAATCCTGTTTGTAGCAGTGCGGGAAGTTGAAAACAAATCGACTTCCCGCCACCTGTAGGCATAATAATCAGCGCATCTTTTTGTGCTAACAAACTGCTGACAATTTCTCCCTGTGGTGGACGGAAATCTTCATAACCCCAGATTTGTTTGAAAGCAGCACGGACTTCTTGCCAAGATTTTGTTGTAGGCTGATTCATAATCAATAACTATATGCACGCATATCATTGAATGCTGAATATAGCCTCTGTTATCCAGCTAATGGTTCAGTAATTTCATCATTTGACACTACAAAGCACTGACCCCAAGAATGAACTATAATTTTTCAACCTATTAAATAAAAGATGTAGCGAGATGAATGAAGAATTAAAACATCGATTTTACATCAACACCGATAAATATAAATTAGATATTCAAATGATTCATGATTTTTTGCAAACCTCCTATTGGGCTGAAAACATTCCATTAGCTACTGTGGAAAAGTCAATACAAAATTCTTTATGTTTTGGACTTTATGAAGATAATCAACAAGTTGGCTTTGCGAGAGTCATCACGGATTATGCAACTTCTGCATTGTTAAAAGATGTTTTTATTTTGGAACCTTATCGAGGACAGGGTTTAGGAAAATGGTTTGTAGAATATATTTTGGAATATCCAGAATTGCAAGATGTTCAAAGATGGATGTTAGGCACAAAAGACGCTCATGGACTTTATCGCCGTTATGGATTTAAAAATTTGACAGAACCAGAGAAAATCATGATGCGTTTAAATCCCAATGCTAATCAAGCTTGAGCAAAGCGGGGGGAAATAAGTGCGTAGGCGTAGCCCGTCGTAGACATCGCTAATAATTATCAATCTACGAACAAAGATTCTAAATCTTGATAACCACTGGCAACACGAGTAATACTAATTCCGTCTTCTCTTTGATAGTAAAATATAATGTAATCATCCACAACAAAACCGCGCAGATTTGGTACAAGCCTTCCATAGCTTTTCCCATATTGGGGAAACTCGCTACTAATTTACATTTGGAGCGAATGTCATCAAAAAGCTTACTAGCTGCTTTTGGGCTACTCCGAGCAATATATTCACAAATTTCATCTAAATCTCGAATTGCTGCATCTGAAAATGAATAATTACTCATTCAGCGGACTCCTCAGCAATTAAACGAATCTTTTCTTGTAATTTGACAAATACAACTTCGCCGTCAGTTACTTGTCCCTTAGCAATTTGTTCAGTTCCTACAGCAATCTTTTGCCGTAATTCTTCAAGTCGCTGCTCTCTTTCTTGTAACAGTTTCAAGGCTTCATTGATGACATTATCTGCATTAGTAAATCTACCACTTGCAAGCTGTGCCTGAATAAATTGCTCTAGTTCTGGTTTAATTTGGATGTACATATTTTCTAGCTCTATATAATTAATATTCTTATCTAGATTTTAACAGCATTGCTTTCTCAATCAGTAACTAACCATCCCATAAATGCCGTAAGCGTTCAGGTGTAATAGCCTTTTCTGGCGACGACTACCGATGTGGTAAACCGCAATTGTATTTTGTAATTGCACCATCAATATTTACCTTCCTTGTAAAAACCAGTTTAGCGTGTCGAATCGCTGGATGGGCCATGGCTGAGGATGAAGACCAACAACTCTGGGTATTGATGACCTCGAAGCACACCTCAATTATCTGGAAAAGCGCCTGCACCTGATTCAAACTATCGGTTCTGCCAAAGACAAAATCCGTTTCTGTCTTGACCCTTTAGCTGAGTATCTTGCAGGTTGGTATTTAATCGAATTGTATGGCAATAACGATGGCAAATGGCGATCGGCTTTTTTCAAAAAGGCAGACGATTTAGTTAAAACAGGCGCACCAGATGCCATCAAAGGCTTGTTGTTGGCGGTGCGAGATTGCTACTTATCTGAGATTCAAGGTAGCAAAGAAACGGACTTTGTACCCCAGAAGTTGGGTAAACTGGCTGGGTTTACACCTTCAGTTAATACATCAGCTACTAATGTGCAAACACCAATACCATAAACGGCATTTTCCGATTTATTTAAATTTCTCTGCATTCTCTTATATTGCAGACTTTCGATGATTATAATCACTCGATCGGCGCTCACTGCTGTTTACTAAGAGCGCTGATCGAGCGTACTATTAGATGACTATAACTAAATGAAAATTAGTGACTGTTTTGATTTTGAGAATGGAAAGGACAACCACCTGCCGTTAATTTCTGAAGAAAGACATTATTATCAAAATAATGCTCTAGAGACTCAATCTTCAAATCATCAGTAACGCGAGCAATACTAACTCCGACGATTTCGATTGTTTCACCTGTAGGTACATAGTCCTTATAGGAACCATTAAATGTTCCCCAATGTCGCCACTTAAAGGTAACATTAGGCGGACCCGAAAGGACTTCTGTTAATTCCCAAAGGAAGCCATTGGGGAAGGCTGTATGAAAAACTTGAAATGAAGATTCAAAGGTTTCTGTTTCAGAGTCATATTGCTCAGTTTTACCCAAAAACAGATTATAAGTACCTTCATCTGCAACATCCTGAGCAGTGAATTCTTGTCCACCATTGGTACTCATCTTAAACTTATCAGTAACAATCGAAAGCCACTGTTGAGGATTAGATTTATTAGAAGCTTCCATCTCAAAAGTGCGGACTAAGTTTTGAGCGATCGCTTCTAAAGAACCTTCTGGATGCTGAAATTTACTCTCTTGATGAAGAAATTCATTGGTATATGAATAATCAGGGCGTTTTCCTTCTCGCCACTGTACTTCTTCATCATGAGCAATAACTATATCTCTATCTTGTACCCAGAGTGGCAATTCTGTTGTCTTTTCGCTACTCATACAAGCTGACTGATTATAAACATCGTTTCTCAGAATAAAGTTTTATCCATACAAGTCAATCGAAAAATCTAAAAAAGTAAACAATATTCATAATCAACTAATAAACTTGACCTGTTGTACAAATCCGAATATGAGCAAACACGGATGCTTCTTGAGCGAGAAACTTATCCTATCAGATTTAGGTTTATTCATCCGCTAGTTACACGAATTCATTTCTGAATTCTGTTTGGTTAAATCAAATCTAATTGCATTACATTCCCTTCAGAGAAACCGAGGCTGGAGTAAACTGGTTTACCCAATGGCGAGGCGTTAAGAAGCACTCGCGTGCAACCGATCGCTTTTAAATATTCAATTGCTCTATTAGTTAAGGATTTAGCAATGCCTCGTCTGCGGTAAGGCTGTTCGACATAAACGCCCCAAATATATCCAAACTTGCGATATTCATCTTTGAAAACATTCGGGTATAAACCTGCAAACATTTGACAACTTACAGAACCCACAACTTTATTATCAATCTCTGCAATAAAAGCCTTATAAAACAAATCTCGACGCGCTTCTTCTATAAATTGGAGGGTAATATTCTCCCACTCCAGAATAATATTACTCTCATCAACACCAATATCTAGCCACATTTGGTAAAAGTGTTTTGCAATCAGTGAGTCTTCTTTGATTGTGCCTTCTCTAATAATGATATGTTTTTCTGTCAGCATAATTTCTAACAAATTTTTGGAACTCACAAATAACTCCTCCCCAGAGTTAGCTACCGTGTACACAGAAGTCGAATTACCCCCCTTAATCCCCCCTTGCC
>NZ_JADEXF010000271.1 GCF_015207245.1 Nostoc cf. edaphicum LEGE 07299 | reverse complement strand
TTCTAAGGCTGTTGCAAGTTCATCCGTCAGCACAACTAAGTCAGGAATGCGAGTTGTCGCACGAGAACCAGCAACAACAATTTCAACTTTGTTACTTAACCGATTAACTGGAACAAACTTGAGGAAATTTACCAGCAAAAATAGAGATATCTGGACATTTTTTGGGCTTTCGGGTGGCATGGCAACTAACTCACCTGCCACCAGTTCATACTGGTTATCCGTGCCATCATCATAATTCAAATATTCCTCAAGCCTTAAATGTTTGCCAGTGATTGCAGTCATTGAATTATTCAATCCTAAATCCAAAATTAGTCAGTAGGAAAATACTAAAACAGCACCTATTATTCAGTACACTTCATCATTAGTGCCGATATCAATTAGCAAAATTTCTTCTTCCCCAGATTCTATATTTTGCACGAAGTTAAAGACAATGCGACAATCATAGTCCACTGAACACGCCCAAGCTCCAGACAGTTTGCCTTTAAGTTTATGAGTCTGAACAATGGATCAAATGGATCGACGGTTAGTAGTGCTAACCGCTCTCCAATCCGCTCTTGTAATTCTGGCTGTCGTCGTACCAATTGCTTAAATGCTCGTTAAAACAATGATGCCAAAACTACAGTTATCACTTGCGTAACTCATCCATTATTTGAGTAACTGTACCACGGAACACTTTTCCCGACTGGTATTCTACTTGTGCTTGAGCGATATGAGCAGCAATTTCAGAACGCCGCCGTTCTGCCAACCGATGACTTATCAGATCAATTAGTGTTTCTTGTTCATCTACTGATAAGTCTTCAATACTTTCTAGAACTCGATCTAACCTGGAAATTGAGGTCATTATTTATTGTTACCTTGCTTGCAGTACATAAACATTACATAAGTCCTAAAATTGCTGCAAAAACCGCAAATCGCTAGCATACAACCGACGAATATCATCGATTTGATGTAACACCATTGCAAAGCGTTCTACACCAAATCCGGCAGCAAACCCTGTATAAACTTCTGGGTCATAACCCACAGACTTAAGTACATTGGGATCGACCATACCGCAGCCCATCACCTCCAGCCAGCGACCATTCCACTGCAAATCCACTTCAGCCGAAGGTTCAGTAAACGGGAAATAACTGGCGCGGAAGCGAATAGGTAAATCGCCAAATATTGCTTGTAAAAATACTTTAATTGTGCCTTTGAGGTCTGTAAAAGTTAGTCCCTCATCAATGGCTAAAAGTTCTATTTGATGGAAAACAGCTGAGTGAGTCGCGTCTACATTATCTCGCCGATAAACTCGCCCTGGAGCCACAACCCGAATCGGTGGTTCTTCTCTTTCCATGTAACGAATTTGCACTGATGAGGTATGAGTGCGGAGAAGATTGCCATCTGGCAGGTAGAAGGTATCCTGCATATCACGGGCGGGGTGGTCAGGCGGGGTATTAAGAGCCTCGAAATTATAGTAATCTGTTTCCATCTCTGGCCCTTGAGCCACGGTATAGCCCATACCAACAAAGATATCCAGTGCCCGGTCAATAATGCCATTGAGGGGATGAATGCGACCTTGGGGGCTGTAAATTCCCGGCATAGTAACATCCAGAGTTTCCGCCTCTAGCTGTACCTGAATTTGTGCGGCTTCCAGGGCGACGCGTTGCTGGTCTAGACTAGTTTGCAAGGATTCTTTGACTGTATTGGCGATCGCTCCAATTTTTGGTCGTTCCTCTGCGCTCATCTGCCCCATACTTCGCAACAGTGCCCCCAGTTCCCCTTTTTTACCCAGATAGTTAACTCTGAGTTCCTCCAGACGTTCTAAGGTGTCGGCGGCTGCGATCGCTTTTTCTCCTTCCTGCCGCAGTGCTAAAAGTTGAGCTTCTAAATTGCTAGTCATTAGTTATTAGTCATTGGTCATTAGTCATTAGTCTATATTCAAAAGCTGTGAAGCGGTCGATAAATAAACTTACAGCCACACCATTAACATCCGCTAAAGGTGAGGGTTGAAACCAAACCTCTGTTTATCAGTTAGAGATGATTGCGCTAGTACAGCGGACGCGTAAATCCAGCTAACATCTCACTTAACTAGACTTGGGGATTGATCAACTTGTCTTAAAGGTAAGCAAAGTTCCACCACACTGTCTAGTGAGTATAAATGTTTTTTTGCTGCTTGTGACCTCAGACATTGACAAACCGCTAATAACAAATAACTAATAACTAATGATCAATGACTAATACTTCTCTACGAGAGGCTGCGCCAACGGCTTCTCTACGAGACGCTACGCGAACGCGGTAGTTGAATCTCGACTTCGCTCGATTACCGCGCAGTCGAAACTCAGTACAAGTGACTAATGACCAATGACTAATGACTATGAAATTACTAATTAGTAACGATGACGGCATTTCTGCTTTGGGGATTCGTACCCTAGCCAACTATTTGGCAGAGGCTGGTCATGATGTGAGTGTAGTTTGTCCAGATCGAGAGCGATCGGCAACTGGACACGGCTTAACTTTACACCAACCTATTCGCGCCGAAATTGTTGAAGGGATTTTTCATCCCGCTATCAAAGCTTGGGCTTGCGATGGTACGCCTTCAGATTGCGTCAAATTGGCGCTGTGGGCTTTGCTAGAGACTCCCCCGGATTTAGTTCTCTCTGGTATTAATCAAGGTGCGAATTTGGGAACTGAAATCTTGTATTCCGGCACTGTTTCTGCGGCAATGGAAGGTTTAATTGAAGGCATTCCCAGTGTAGCGCTGAGTCTGATGAGTCACACATCTAAAGACTTTCACGCTGCTGCTAAGTTTGCCACAGTTCTCGTAGACCAGTTAGCCCAAAAACCGCTGCCAGATTTAATGTTGCTCAACGTCAATGTTCCTGCGGTCAAATGGGAAGAAATTGCCGGAGTTGCTCTCACTCGTCAAGGTCTACGGCATTACACTGATGTGTTTAATAAACGAGTTGATCCTCGTGGAAAAACGTACTACTGGTTAACCGGAGAGGTAATTGAGGATGTGGAACCCCCTAGCGGCTTAAATCTGCCTCAAAATGTACCGACAGACGTAGAAGTTGTACGTAAAAACTACATCAGTATTACTCCGTTACAATACAATCTTACTTACGCAACTGGATTAGAGAAATTATCGGAGTGGGAATTAAATTTTCCTGGAATCATTTGATTTATCAGGGAAAAAATGTGGTTATTCAAATACATCACGGAAAAAGTAGGCTATAACGTAGGGGCACTCTTGAAATAACCGATACACATTCAGCCCAAAACCTGGGATGATTCTCACTGACGTATTTCATTCACATTTACACAATCAGCCAGAAACAGGATATGCTGTTTTACCAAGAAATTCTCCCTCTAGCAAAATCGGTGAGACAGCATAAACTTTAGACAAAATCAGTAACAATTTTTTCATTTATCGCCCGCTCAGTCCAGCAAGCAACACCCATGTCTAGGATAGAGAATCAATTTACCGTACAATTTTGGGGCGTTCGCGGCAGCATCCCCAGCCCAGGGCCACACACTGTTCGTTACGGCGGTAATACCCCTTGCATATCAATGCAAGCGGGCGATAAACGCTTAGTTTTCGATGCTGGCACGGGACTACATGTTTTGGGGCAATCTCTCTTGCGCCAAATGCCGTTAGAAGCTCACATATTTTTTACCCACTCTCATTGGGATCACATGCAAGGTTTTCCCTTCTTTACTCCAGGGTTTGTAAAGGGGAATGACTTTCATATTTACGGCGCGATCGCACCTGATGGTTCTACCATAGAACAGCGCCTCAACGATCAAATGTTGCACCCGAACTTTCCCGTACCCTTGCAAATTATGCAAGCCAATTTAAATTTCTACGACATTCGACCGGGGCAACCAATCCATATCGATGACCTTACCGTAGAAACAGCACCTTTAAACCATCCAGGTGAAGCTGTGGGATACCGCGTCAACTGGCGTGGTGGTGCTGCTACTTACATTACTGATACCGAACATTTTCCCGATCGACTCGATGAGAATGTGCTGTGGCTAGCTCGGAATGCTGACATTCTGGTTTACGATTCTACCTACACAGACGAGGAATACCACTCGCCAAAATCCCCGAAAATTGGCTGGGGACATTCTACTTGGCAAGAAGCTGTAAAAGTGGCACAAGCCGCTAACGTCAAAACTCTGGTGATTTACCACCACGATCCGGCGCACGATGACGACTTTTTGGATCGTGTCGGGAAAGAAGCAGCTGCGAAATTTCCTGGTGCTATCATGGCACGGGAAGGATTAGTACTTCAGATTCCCACTTCAGTTGCCTTATCAGAATCTTTTCCTGTTAGCAAGTTTTCTACTTAAAGATTGCGATCGGAGGAATTGGAGATTTTAGATTAGATTGGTGATCAGAGGCTTTCAGCAGTCATTGGTCATTGGTCATTAGTCATTGGACAAAGCACAAAATCTGTAGCAAGATCCCGCAGGGTGCGCCGACTTCCGGCGATAGAGGAGCGATTCGTCGAGTCCGCATACCCCTGGGGGAAAGTAAGCTAGCTACGCACATCGTCTTGTAGAGAGCGTCTGGCTTCTCTACGAGACGCTCTTACTAGCTTGCTTAAGAGTAGAAATTTTGTAAGAGAGAACAAATGACAAAGGACAAATGACAAATTGGTACTAGAAAACCTGTACTCCTCAAGGCGGTTTACTATAAGGTAGCTTCCTGCTGAGAGCTAAAATAAACCTAAAATCTCAGAATCCACGTGCTAAATTTGTCTAAAAATGGGTGTTCTGTGCGGGTTGCTTTTTCGAGCGAAGGACTACTAACGCCGACTGCTGTTGCCCTTGGCAAGTTTGATGGTGTTCATCTTGGTCATCAAAGGGTAATTCAACCAGTCTTGCACGCTGGTGGTCACTTGTCAGTAGCTAGTAGTCCGCACTCAAAGGAAAATCAACTGACAAATCAAGAATATACCTATTCAACAGTTGTCACCTTTGACCCCCATCCACAGGAGTTCTTTACGGGGCAACCCCGGACTTTGTTAACGCCACTGGATGAAAAAGTCCAACAATTGCGATCGCTTGGAGTAGAACAACTGGTACTACTACCCTTTGACAAAGAATTGTCTGCGTTGACCCCCGAAGAATTTGTCGAAAAAATTCTCGTGCAACAACTGCGATGCCAACGAATTAGCATCGGGCAGGATTTTTGTTTTGGCGAAAAGCGCAGTGGTACTGCTCAAGATTTGCAATTACTCGCCGCCAAGCACAATATTCCCGTTACCATCGTTCCCTTACAAACTTATACAGGTGACTCGCCCACCCAAAGTAGTTGCGTCAGTACTACTCCAACTCAGGATGCCCGCATTAGCACTTCATTGATCCGCCAAACCCTTGAGCAGGGAGACATCGAAAACGCAAATCTACTACTAGGACGCCTCTACTCCCTCATTGGTGATGTCGTCCAAGGTCAACAATTGGGCAGAACAATAGGCTTTCCCACCGCTAACCTCCAACTACCAAAAGAAAAGTTTTTACCCCGCCAAGGAGTCTACGCTGTCCGCGTTTTCACTCTTGATGAAACATCTGATACTGCTCTTGGTGAGAACTTGGGCGTCATGAATATCGGTAATCGTCCAACTGTAAACGGTACTTATTCATCTGCGGAAGTACATTTATTCGATTGGTCAGGTGATTTGTATGGCAAAAAACTGGTTGTGCAGCTAGTTAAATTTTTGCGCCCCGAACAGAAATTTCCTTCTCTCGAAGCCCTGAAAACCCAAATTCAACTTGACTGCGTTGTCGCTAGAGAAGTTTTGAGTGCTTAGTGGGAACAATAGATAGGGCATTGGGCATGGGGCATTGGGCAT
>NZ_JADEXF010000270.1 GCF_015207245.1 Nostoc cf. edaphicum LEGE 07299 | reverse complement strand
GCCTAAACCCTTAGTGTAAGTCAATATTGATGAGTTTATCTTACCGATGAAATAAAAAATACTTAATTTTATCGGTTAACACAGTTGCAGGAAAACAAGACAACCATGCTTGACGCCATTATTATTTTCTCATTTATCCTAGCAGCGTCGGGAATAGGGTTCTACAGCATTGAACTACTGCCCAATGGAGCGCTAGATCAGGTAACGAATCTAGAAGCTCTACGCTTAGTTGTTGCCGTCTTTGCCGCTATTATTGGTGGTGCGATCGGGCTGAGTTTCCAGACGACATATCGTCGCCTAGAATCACAAGTCAAAGAAATGCCTCTGGAAGTGATTTTAACTCGTGCGATCGGCTTAGTGATTGGGCTATTACTAGCCAACCTGATGCTAGCCCCACTATTTTTGCTTCCTATCCCGGCGGATTTTGTATTTATTAAGCCATTGGTGGCAGTTGTCGGTAGTATCATCCTTTCCGTCACTGGCATGAATTTGGCAGACACCCACGGGCGAGGCTTACTGCGGTTCATTAATCCCAACACCGTTGAATCAATGGTAGTGGAAGGAACATTAAAACCAGCCAATACCAAAGTTCTAGATACTAGCTGTATTATTGATGGTCGTATTGAAGCCTTACTAGAAACAGGGTTTCTGGAAGGGCAAATTCTCGTACCACAGTTTGTCTTGCAAGAACTTCAACAAGTAGCGGATGCTAGCAAAGATCAAAAGCGGGTGCGGGGAAGACGAGGACTAGAAATTCTCAACCGTATTAAGGAAGATTATCCCGATCGCATCCTAATTAATACAGTTGACTACGAAGATATTCCCACAGTGGATGCCAAGTTAGTACGCTTCGCCCAAGAAATCAGCGGCACACTGCTAACCAACGACTACAACTTGTCTAAAGTCGCCAGTGTTCAAAAAGTACCTGTTTTGAATGTGAATGATTTAGTGAATGCCGTCCGTCCCAGTTATTTACCAGGCGACAACCTGGATTTAAAAATCCTCAAGGAAGGCAAAGAACCCAGTCAAGGCATTGGCTACCTAGATGACGGCACAATGGTAGTTGTTGAAGAAGGTAGCAGTTATGTGGGTGGTGAACTGCGAGTAGTAGTTACCAGTGCTTTGCAAACTACAGCAGGAAGAATGATTTTTGCCAAACCCCAAGCTTCAGCATTGGCGTGAAACAATGGGATGTTTGTTCAATTCGAGTGACACTTGGTAATCGGTGCAGGTTAACTGCACCGATTATTTATTGATTGGACTCACAAGACTCAGTTGCCTGTAAATATTGTAACTGCTCAATTGATAAATCGCTGATTCGTGCATAATATCTAACCTCAAAAATCGTTTAATAACCTCTTTATCTAATACTAAGCCAGCTAAAATCACCGTAGAAGCAGCAATATTACTTTGATTTCTTAATTCTGTAATACCGTTAATTTACCGTGCCACTTCGTTAAGTATAACTTTTGGATCAATTGTACTGCTTAACACTGCCAAAGGTAAAAGCTCAGGTGTTCTCAAAAATACTTCAGTTGGTTGTTACCAAAGTCTAATAACTGCAAATTCATGTCGTGTCCCAGCAATTGTAAATATATTTTGTTGCACCAAATTTGAATTTGTCTGCTTAAGGTAAATTACGACTCTTGAACTGGTAGACGACTACGAACAGCTGCTATATATTTTGTAAATCGGACAGGATGCTTAACATACAATAATAGTGCTATGCCTTTGTAGTTAAAAATTTTAATAAACCACGAAGGCTTAAAAAAATTACAAAGCCGACTTTTGCAACACAACCGTATTTGATGGCTAAATCAATTGTTTCAACAAAACGGCTCGGCAGCCAGTTAATCCATTGGTTGCTTGAAGAAGACCAACGACGAGAGAAAGAAGGCCCTTACCGCAAAGAAGAACCACATCGCCAGCATTCTTGGTGGCAGGTGATGTGCTTGACTGGTGTAGATTATTTCTCGACCCTTGGCTATCAACCAGGGATTGCAGCACTAGCGGCTGGCGCTCTTTCTCCTATAGCTACCCTGATTCTGGTTTTGCTGACGCTTTTTGGAGCATTGCCAATCTATCGGCGTATTGCTGCCGAAAGCCCTTATGGGGAAGGGTCGATCGCAATGTTAGAGCGTTTACTTCCCTGGTGGCAAGGCAAATTACTTGTATTGTGCTTACTTGGCTTTGTGGCAACTGACTTTATTATTACAATTACTTTGTCAGCAGCTGATGCCACAGCCCATATCATCGAAAATCCGCTGACACCAATTTGGCTTCACAATCAGACGATCGCAGTTACCCTGATATTAGTTACATTACTAGGTGCAGTTTTCTTAAGAGGTTTCCGAGAAGCCATTGGGATTGCAGTAGTTTTGGTGGGAGTTTATCTGCTGTTAAACTTCATTGTTGTTGACGTTGGTGTGTATCAGATATTAACTCACACAGAAGCGATCGCTAACTGGCAAACTGCACTTTTTGCTCGCCATTCCAATCCTTTGATCCTAATCGGCATTTCTCTCTTCATCTTCCCCAAACTCGCGCTGGGATTGTCAGGTTTTGAGACTGGTGTTACCGTTATGCCCCTGGTTAAAGGTAGCAGTAACAGCACTTCGCAGCATCCCAGAGGGCGGATTCGGAATACACGCAAGTTGCTCACCACTGCTGCTCTGATTATGAGCTTCTTTTTGCTTACCACCAGTTTTATAACCACTCTACTGATTCCAACCGCAGAATTTGCATCGGGGGGCAAAGCTAACGGACGCGCCCTTGCTTATTTAGCACATTTTTATTTGGGCAATGGCTTTGGCACAATTTACGATTTAAGTACTATTTCTATTTTGTGGTTTGCAGGTGCATCTGCAATGGCAGGGCTGTTAAATATCGTGCCTCGCTACCTACCACGCTATGGTATGGCACCCAATTGGGCACGGGCAACGCGACCTTTGGTGTTAGTCTACACAGCGATCGCTTTTGTTGTCACAATTATCTTCAAAGCAAATGTAGAAGCCCAAGGTGGAGCTTACGCAACTGGTGTGCTTGTGTTGATCACCTCAGCCGCCTTTGCCGTCACCTTATCAGCCCACCGTCACCGACAGAAGCGGGCAAGACTCGTTTTTGGCATCATTACACTGTTATTTTTATATACCACCATTGTTAATATCATCGAAAGACCAGAAGGGATTAGGATTGCTGGGTTTTTCATCGGTGCGATCATTTTTACCTCGCTGGTTTCTCGTGTTTGGCGTTCAACAGAACTGCGAGCAGAGCGGATTGAAGTTGACGAACTTGCCGGTCAATTCCTTGCCGAAGATAGCCAGGGAACAATACGACTGATTGCAAATCGCTTGAATACGGGCGATGTCCTAGAGTATTTTATGAAAGAGAAAGAGGTACGCGAAGACAATCATATTCCAGCCAACGCTCCAATTCTGTTTCTAGAAATTCATGTATCCGATGCTTCGGAATTTGCGGATGTGATCAGCGTAAAAGGGGTACAAGTTGGTGACTATCGCATCCTCCGGGCTGAAAGTGCAGCAGTCCCGAATGCGATCGCAGCTTTACTACTTTACATTCGCGACCAAACAGGTAAGATTCCCCATGCTTACTTCGGCTGGGCTGAGGGAAATCCCATACAATACCTATTGCGTTTTATCTTGTTTGGTGAAGGTGACATTGCTGTAGTTACCCGTGAAGTACTGCGTCGGGCTGAAAAGAATCCCGATATGCGACCTGCTATTCATGTTGGGGGTTGATTTAGGAGTGCTGATTTAGGAGTGCTGATTTAGGAGTGCAGAGTGCGATTATTACTTTTTTTTACTCAGCACTCGTTACTCATTACTCATTACTCAGCACTCAGCACTCAGCACTGTTTAGGTGATAGAAGTAGCGATCGCAGCTTTTACTTCAATTTTGAAGAAATTGCCTTAAAATTTATGTAAATATGAGCCGCTCAATCTGAGATTAACTTTAAAATTATTTAACTTTTTAGAATGCCAGACGCGGAAAAGTTCCACAACCAGCTGGCTAATCACAAGCTGCTGCATCGGCAAGTTAGTAAAAAGCCAAATTCTTCGCTAGTAGCCAGCAAAGAAGAAGGAATGGTGCTTCAGTTGGCTGATGGCACTATCCAGGCTTGCAATACCGCTAGCGATCGCATTTTGGGACTGACCCCACAACAGCTTGTAGGGCAAAATTTGCTCGATCCCAAGTGGCAATTTATTCATGAAGATGGCTCTCCTTTACTCAGTGAAACTCACCCTGCGATCGTTGCCCAAAATACAGGTAAACCTTGCTTAAATGTGGTGTGTGGCTTTTATAAGCCAAATGGTGAGCTAGTCTGGCTATTGTTGTCCTCGCAACCTCTTTTTCAAACTGAAGCAAGTAATCTGTATGCGATCGTCACAACTTTTTCAGATGTTACGGCATCTAAGTACGCCCAGTTCGAGGATGACTGTAGTTGCGAACAAAATACTCAACAAGTTGATGCAGATGAATTTCAGGCATTGTGGGATAGTCAACGTCTGTTTCAACAAATTGCTGGCACTCTTCCGGGAATACTCTACATTTATGACCTAATTGAGCAGCGAAATGCTTACGTTAATTACGAAATTGCTCAAGGTTGGGGCTACACACCAGCAGAAATCCAGGCAATGGGAAAGGAGTTATTTGTCCAACTTCTACACCCTGAAGATTTGGCTCGACTCCCTAGCTATCTTGAACAATTTAATTCTACTCATCAGGGTGAAGTCCTCAGCTTTGAATACCGAATTCGACACGCCAATGGAGAGTGGCGCTGGTTTTGTAGCTATGACACTTTACACAGCAGAACTGCTGGTGGATTGCCGCAATATCTTTTGGGGATTGCTTTTGATATTACAGAGCGACGACACATAGAAATTTCCTTGCGGCAAAGTAATGAAAGGTTTGAGCTAGCAGCAGCGGCGGTTAATTGCCTAATCTATGACTGGGAGATTGGCAGAAATACTGTGGAAAGAACTCAAGGTCTAACCCAGGTTTTTGGCTACACACAACAAGAAACTGAACCTACTTTCCAGTGGTGGCAAGAACGCATTCATCCCGATGACCAACAAAGAGTTAACGACCAATTCATGGCTAGTATGGCCAATGGAAACCGTTATCGGATTGAGTATCGAGTGCGTCACAAAGATGGCCGCTATTTGTGGGTGGAAGACCAGGGGTTTGCAGTCCGGGATGCAAATGGTCAGGTAGTTAGGGTAGTTGGTGCGAGTACTGATATTACCGAACAGCAAGCTGCGCTATGGGAACGTCAAAAAATTGAAACAAATCTGCGCGAGAGTGAAGAACGGATTCGGTTGGCTACTAATGCTGCTGAACTGGGTATGTGGTTTTGGAATATCACTACCAACGAGGTAATTTGGACAGACAAATGTCGGCAGCTGTTTGGAGTGTCTCTAGAAGCCGAAATCAGCTTTGAGATTTTCCTCAACAGTGTATATGCAGAAGATCGCCAATGCATTCATGAAGCGATCGCCCGCTCTCTTGAGGAAAATGTTGAGTGTGACATTGAATACCGCACCCTTTGGTCTGATGGTAGTATTCATTGGATTGCTGCTAAAGGTCGCGTCTTTTATGATGCCGAGGGTAAGCCAGTACGAATGATGGGTACTACCCAAGATATTACCCAACGCAAACAAGTAGAAAATGATTTGCGCCAGCGCGAAACTCAATTAAGGCGCTTAGTTGATTCCAACATTATTGGCATTATGTTCGCCACTCCTGATTACATTACTGAGGCGAACGAGGCTTTTTTAGAAATGGTGGGTTATACGCGAGAAGAACTTTTAGCGGGTAAGATACGCAGACAACAC
>NZ_JADEXF010000269.1 GCF_015207245.1 Nostoc cf. edaphicum LEGE 07299 | reverse complement strand
GATCAGACGTTCCCCACAAGATAATCGCAGGACAGGGTAACAGTGGCAAAAGGTCTTCTGGTAGAGGTCCTGTAGAATACGAAGTAAAAGCCAGGAACACAGCAACAGCACCCGGATCGCTTGCTGGGGAAGTGAGAATATCTACCAACTCATCTGTCACCATCTCAGCATTCGCATAAGCTTGCAGCAGAATTTTTCGCACTGTTTTCGGTTTGGCGAGTTGATTGAAAAAGAAATCACCAACTGGTTTGATGGATAACAGGCGTTGCAGTAGAGGCGCTCCGTAACGACGAGATAAAGGTAAAGTTACCCGTTTGCGATCGTGTAACAGCCGTAAAGAACAGTTGAGCAAAGCAACTCCCAAGGCAATATCTGGGTTGCTTACTGCTGCTTGCATGGCGACAATACAGCCAATAGAATTTCCGACTAAAAAAGCTGGCTCACCGACAACTTCACGGCAAAAATCTGCTACTTGCTGTCCCCAGGTTTCTAATGTGTAGGTAATTTTTTCACCAGGTTGAGGTTTCGCAGAAGCGCCAAAACCAATCAAATCGATCGCATAAACACGGCAATTTTCCGCTAATACAGGAATATTTTTTCGCCAGTGCCACCAAGAAGCACCAAATCCATGCACCAGGACAACAGCTGGCCCTGTAGTTCCTTGGGTTTGATAGCAGATCGGAAAATCTTGCCAAATCCAGGTTTTTGTAGAGTTAAGTGCTGTTTTTGAACTTGAGGTTGTCATGGAAAATTTGATGATAACAAGGGTATAAAGGCTTTCAACAGCAAGGCACAAGTAAAATTGTTTTTAATTTGGATAAAATTTATCAGATTTTCAAAATCAATCTTTTGCTCTAGTGATAGCCTATACATATACCACGAAAGCTTCTAAGCTGATAGTTTTATCCAGTATAGAGAGTTTTCATCTTATTGATAGAAGTAATTTACTCACAACTGAGATTATGTCAGTAGTTGAAATCATAACTTTTTTAATGTGAGTAATATTTGGGCTATTTTTTAGATGTGAGCGAATTAGCATCAGTGCTAGATTCAGTAGTTTCACAATTTACGATCGCAAATTTGGTCTATAAGATTGGCGAATATGAGGCATCGGCTAAGGGGTGGTTTGCAACTGGAAACTGACGCTGAATTTAACAATATTTTTCTTGTTCCTAGTTCTGCGAGCCAGAAATTATGAATCTACTAGAAACAATTGATACTCCCGTTGGGAGCTACGCACCAGATTTTGAATTGCCAGGAATTGATGGTCAAGTACACCATCTCAGGCGTTATCTTGAAAAGTTCCGAGCAGTCGGCGTTATTTCTATGTGTAACCACTGCCCTTATGTCGATCGGTACTTAGGCAGATTAAAAAACATTCAAGCCGAATTTGCCCCAAAAGGCTTCACACTAATTGGACTCAATGGTAGTAATGTTGACTACGACACTAGGTCAAGCTTTGAAAATATGAAAGCTTTTGCCCGACGTCACCAGTTGAATTTCCCCTACCTGTGGGACTCAACCCAAGATGTGACCGGTAGTCTCGGCGTAACAAGAACACCAACAGCCTTTCTCATAGACACTAATGGTATAGTCCGTTACAAAGGGAAAATTGATAATCATCCCCAAGATCCATTATCAGTGAAAGAGGATTATTTGAGAACTGCGATCGCTTCTCTGTTTAAAGGAGAAGAAATAGCTATACCACAAACAGAACCAGTAGGTACTACATTGATTTGGCGTAACTAGACATAGATAGTCCCTGTAACTGCTATCTTAAATTGGAGGCAATTGCAACTTTTTTGATAAAGCGTAACTTCATGGGAACGAATTACCGACGGGTTTTACTCAAACTGAGCGGTGAAGCCTTAATGGGCAACATGGGCTATGGCATTGATCCCGAAGTGGTCAAAGGCATAGCAGAAGAATTAGCAGAGGTGATAGCCACTGGTACTCAAATCGCCATAGTTGTTGGCGGCGGCAATATTTTTCGTGGCGTCAAAGCAGCGTCGGCGGGGATGGACAGGGCAACCGCTGACTATATCGGGATGATTGCCACGGTAATGAATGCCATGACGCTGCAAGATTCGCTAGAACGCATAGGAGTACAGACGCGAGTGCAAACCGCGATCGCTATGCAAGAATTAGCAGAACCATATATTCGTCGTCGTGCCATCCGTCATCTTGAAAAAGGACGGGTGGTAATTTTTGGTGCTGGTTCTGGAAATCCCTTTTTTACTACAGATACTACTGCGGCATTAAGAGCCGCAGAAATTGATGCTGAGGTGATTTTTAAAGCCACCAAAGTAGATGGAGTATATGATGCCGATCCTCATATTTATCCTGACGCCAAGCGTTACAATAGCTTAACCTACGCGCACGTTTTAGCCCAAGATTTGCGGGTGATGGATAGTACTGCGATCGCCTTGTGTAAAGAAAATAATATCCCAATTCTGGTATTTGACCTAACGGTGCGAGGAAATATCCACCGAGCAGTCTTGGGAGAATCCATCGGTACCCTTGTGGGAGGTTCTTGTGAAATTAGCTGAAGCTGAAAGTTCGATGCAAAAAACCGTTGAGGCAACTCAACGAGCTTTTAACTCGATTCGCACTGGTCGCGCCAATGCGAGTCTATTAGATAAGGTATTGGTGGACTATTACGGTTCGCCTACTTCCTTAAAATCACTGGCAAATATTAGCACGCCAGATGCTACGACGATCTTAATTCAACCCTACGAGCGCAACACCCTAAACATCGTTGAGAAGGCTATTTCCCTCTCAGATGTAGGTTTAACACCCAGTAACGACGGTTCTGTAATCCGGTTGAATATTCCGCCCTTAACCAGCGAGCGTCGTAAAGAATTTGTCAAAATGGCATCCAAGTACGCTGAAGAGGGTCGTGTTGCTATTCGTAACATTCGCCGCGATGCCATAGACGCCATTCGCAAACAGGAGAAAGCCTCTGAAATCTCCAAAGATGAATCAAAAGACCAACAAGACAACTTGCAAAAATTGACAAATGAGTATACTGCCAAAATAGACTCGCTGTTGGCAGAAAAAGAAAAAGACATCACGACTGTTTAAAGTCTAAAGTCTTAAGCATAAAGGCTGAAGGATAATGGATAAATTCTTCAGCCTTTATCATTTCTTAAGGTTATTGCATAAATCCTAGAAAAATGGATCGAGTAAGTAAGTAGACATGAATAATTAAAGTAGGAACAATTCATAAATTGCCCCTACTTAATAGAAAATAAACTAATTCTGAAGCAAAAATTCAATATGTACGACTGCATCATTGTCGGCGCTGGGCCAGCTGGTGGAACAGCTGCATATCATTTAGCCAAGCAAGGTCACTCAATATTAGTCTTGGAAAAAGAATCTTTGCCAAGATATAAACCTTGTGGTGGTGGTGTATCTCCAGCGATCGCTCAATGGTTCGACTTTGATTTTAGCCCAGTAATTTCTGTAAAAGCCGACTCCCTTCGCTTTACCTGGAATTTGGGCGACCCCGTAGAAGCAAAAATCGCAACAAAAGAACCAGTCTGGATGGTGCGACGAGATATTTTTGACCATTTCTTAGTGCAGCAAGGACAAAAGCAAGGGGCTGAACTACGAGATAATACGGAAGTAACAGGTATTGAGTTTCAAAGCGACTACTGGCAAGTTAACACATCTAATGGCTCAGTTACAGGTCGCTACTTAATTGCGGCTGATGGTGCTAAAGGGCCAATGGCAAAATGGCTCGGCTTCAAAGACCGTAAACGCCGTTTAGCAGGAGCTTTAGAAGCCGAAGTTGCCGCGGAGGTCAAGGATAAATCGACAATTCATTTCGAGTTTGGCTTGGTGAAAAACGGCTACATTTGGAACTTCCCGAAGGCGGACGGTTATTCCATTGGTGTCGGTACATTTGTCGGCGGCAAACCCCAGGATTTTAAGAAAATTTTAGATGAGTACGCGCGATCGTTTAATGTAGATATCAAAACTGGCAAGCAATATGGTTATCCTCTTTGCTTGTGGGATGGCAACCAAAAGTTGCATACTCAAAATGCAGTTTTAGCTGGGGAAGCTGCTTGTGTAGTCGATCCGATGACAGCAGAAGGCATTCGTCCGTCAATTTTTAGTGGTTTGATGGCAGCAGGAGCCATTAATGAAGCACTTTCGGGTGATACCAACGCTTTAGAAAAATATAGCGAAGCGATTAATGAACAATGGGGTACTGAGATGGCTTGGGCGCAAAAATTAGGTGGAGCATTTTATCGCTTTCCTGGCATTGGCTACAAAGTTGGTGTTAAGCGTTCTTCCGGTGCGAAGATCATGGGTAAGATTCTGTGTGGAGAACTGCGCTATGGCGACGTTGCTGGTCGCGCCCTCAAGCGTTTAATTCCTGGTTTTGGGACTTGAGCAACTTGTTAAAGTAAGCAAACTTCCGCCGCAGTGTAATAGATATTTCTTAATATGGTAATTTACTTGACAAAACGGCTATCTGTGTTCGCTAATATTCTTGCTCTTGTCCTCTTCATGCCGGGAATTGCCTTAGCTGCACCCGTTCAAATCAATACTACTTCTGGTATTATTTTCGCCCAAACTACCAAAACTGCAAGCTACTCCACCTCGTCGGAGATTAACCTGACTCCCTTACAACGCCAGGAACTTCAGGCTGTGCGTCAGAGAAGAAATAGGGAAATTGCGGCAGTATTAAACTCATCTCAGCGTGACCAACTTAATCACAATCTCCGGGCTGGTAATAATATCAATCAAGCGTTAGAAAAACTAAATTTGCAACCAGAACAGCAAGATTTAGTAAAGGCGATCGTGCAATTTACTAACTTGAAAATGAAAGCTGTTTCATCTAGGCATTTACTGACAAGAGGAGAGAAATAAAAGTTTGATTTGTAGAACTTATGGAAACAGCTGACTAATCTGGACTTCAATTTCTGGAAATGCAATTAAGGATAATGTTGCATCCTCCTGCAAAATAAATTCAAGATTGTAACCTTTCAAGCTTGGTTCGCGAAAAACATAAACCTGACGCTGATTCACATCCAAAATCCAGTAGTCATTAATTCCTGCTTTCGCATAAAGAGGCGCTTTTTGTTTACCCACTCAGTGCTGAGTGCTGAGTGCTGAGTGCTGAGTAAATTTAATTTTGGCATTCATGGGAATAACTTGCCCATCAATCAGTTTTACCCGTTCATCGGCTGTGATAATACCCGTCTCAAGCATCCGGTGATATTCATCTACATTCCACAAGCGCACTTTAGTTTGTGTCATTGTATTTGGTTTGGCGATATTATCATCTGCAAAGTGCAAATATCTCTTACTCTCAACTTTGGCAGCATCTATAATTAATCTTGCCCTATTTAGTTCGTTACCATGTCGGAAGAAGATATCCGAGCCGCCAGGCTGGAGAAAGTAGAACAACTCAAGCAGCTAGGGACTAACCCTTATGCCTATCGTTGGGAATCTACCCATCATGCAGCACAGTTGCAAGAAAAGTTTGCCGATTTAGTCAGTGCTGAAGAAGTTGATTTGGAAGTTGCCATAGCCGGACGCATTATGGCGCGTCGCGTTTTTGGTAAATTGGCTTTTTTCACCTTGCAAGACGAAACCGGTACAATTCAGCTTTATCTGGATAAAAATCGCATTCAAGAAGGTATGGCAGATATTGATGCCGATGCCTTCAATCACCTGAAGCAACTTACAGATGCAGGCGACATTTTAGGAGCCAAAGGTACTATTAAACGGACTGAAAAGGGCGAATTATCTGTCTACGTTAAACAATATACTATCCTCACGAAATCCCTGTTGCCCCTACCCGACAAGTGGCATGGATTAACGGATGTTGCCAAGCGTTACCGTCAGCGCTATGT
>NZ_JADEXF010000268.1 GCF_015207245.1 Nostoc cf. edaphicum LEGE 07299 | reverse complement strand
CTCATCTCCCCACTCCCTTATTTTGCCAACTGTTCAGAAAATATCACCTTTTGATAGTAATCTTGTAGCTGCCTAGTAGCAGCTGCCCAACCCCAGCTTTCTGCTTCCTGGCGGGCATTTTGACGGATGATATCTCGTTGTTGTTTTTGTTCTAAGAGGCGAACAGTAGCAGCTAATGCTCCTTGAACATCTGCTGTTGGCTCAAAAAGATATCCATTTATCTCATCTGTGACAAGATCAGGAATTCCCCCGGAACGGGCTGCTACTACTGGACAGCCAGCAGCCATTGCTTCTAGTAGTACTAAACCTAGTGTTTCTGTACGAGAAGGAAAGATAAAGGCATCAGCACTCGCAAAGGCTGAACCTAACTCTTGCCCCATGAGATAGCCAACAAAATAAGTGTTTGTGCCAGCAAAGTGTTTTTGCAATGCTTGACGGTGGGGCCCATCTCCAACCAATGCTAAACGCGCTTCAGGAATGGCTTCTAAGATTGGTTTGATACGCTCAATTTCTTTTTCAGCTGAAAGCCGTCCCACGTAAAGTAGCAATGGACTTTCTGGATGATTTTTTGATAGGCGCGATCGCATCTCTACACTAGCTAAATCGGGGTGAAATAATTCTGTATCCACCCCACGCTGCCATAAATCTACACGTTCAATACCGTGTGCTGTCAGTTCCTCTATCATTGCTGTGGAGGTACACAGATTCAAAGCTGCTTGATTATGAGCGCCTTTCAGTAGTTCCCAAAGAAAACCTTCCAGCATCCCCAAGCCGTAATGCTGGAGATATTGGGGTAAATGGGTATGATAAGAGGCCACCAAGGGGATTTTGAGGATTTTGCTATAAAATATCCCAGACAAACCCAAAACGGCTGGATTCACGACATGAATAATATCAGGCTTAAACTCTTCTAAAGCGTAACCAATGGCTGGGCGGGGAAGTGCCATTTTCAATTCTGGATACAATGGCAGAGGAAAGCCAGTAACGCCGTAAACTTTAGCGCCTTTGTGTTCTGTGATGCCTCCATCAGGGGCAATTACCAGCACTTGATTACCACTGCGCTGGAGATGATCGACAGTATGGCGCAGGCGCGTTACAATGCCGTCAACCTTGGGTAAAAAGGTTTCGGTAAATAGGGCAATTCTCATAAAAAACTATTCAGTCCAGGCAGATAATCTCAGCTTAAGAGTGCATTTTGCTATTAAACACAGAGTAAACTGTCTCGCGTCCTGTAATCAATTCTGCACAATCAAAATAACTGTAGTAAACAGTAAACAGTAAATTTAGTAGTAGCTGGAAGATACACCTGATAAATAATAAAGAGTTGGTCGTCATATTGTGCTAAAATACGACGACCATTTTTAGACCCACGATTTACTGGGGTTTATTTTAATTTCTGTGCCAAGAGACTTTAGGCAGAATTTGTTTGTGATCTACTCGCGTCTGATACTTGATGGCAAAGTTTAACAGAGAATCGAGGAGAGAATCAGAGAGCAGATGAGGCTGTAAACCTAAATCAAGCAATTTGGTGTTTTTAGCGTTGAAATAATGTTCTTCTTTTTCAACTCTGGGATTATCTAAATGATTGATTTCTACCTTCAATCCGATAGCGTTACCAGCTTTTTTCACCATCAATGCCAAATCTCCGACGCTAAATTGTTCGGTAAATTGGTTAAATACGCGGAATTCACCAGCTTCGGCAGGGTTAGCGATCGCTAATTCCACACATCTGACTGTATCCCGAATATCCAAAAATCCGCGAGTTTGTCCACCTTTACCGTAAACAGTTAACGGATGTCCAATTGCTGCTTGAATACAAAAGCGGTTCAGTGCTGTACCAAACACACCATCGTAATCCAGACGATTAATCAATAGTTCGTCTATCCCCGTTTCTTCGGTTAAGACACCATAAACTACACCCTGATTTAAATCAGTTGCCCGCAATCCCCAAATCCGGCAAGCAAAGTGGATGTTATGACTATCATGAACTTTGCTTAAGTGGTACATCGAACCGGGCTGCTTGGGATAAGGTAGGGTATCCTTGCGTCCATTGTGTTCAATGGTGATATACCCTTCTTCAATGTCGATGTTGGGTGTACCGTATTCACCCATCGTCCCCAACTTCACCAAATGACAGTCGGGGAAATCTTCCCGCATGGCGTACAGCAAATTCAACGTACCAACTACATTATTGACCTGGGTAACAACTGCATGTTCTCGGTCAATCATGGAAAATGGGGCCGAACGCTGTTCACCAAAATGCACCAGAGCATTTGGCTGAAATTGCTGTAATGTTTTATGGAGAAACTCGTAATTCGTAATATCGCCGATGAACAAGTCGATCGATTTACCCGTCAAATCTTGCCAGCGCTGGAGACGTTGCTGAATTAGTGCGATCGGAGTGAGAGTTTCGACACCAAGTTCATTATCCCAGTGCCGCCGCACCAAACTATCTAGAATTCCAACTTCATAACCTCGATTGGAAAGGTAAAGAGCAGTTGCCCAACCGCAATATCCATCACCACCAATAACCAGGACTTTCATCTTCACCAGTTTTTACTCGCTGATAGCTAAATCTATCAGGTTTCTGTACCCTCTTAATCATCATTCTGGGAGAGATATGGATTTAGAGAGCATCGAACAGGGTAAAATGGGGAAAATGCAGGGAATTCTCCTCACTCAGGACTTCGGAATGCGATACTGCTGGGCAATGTAATAAAATAAACGATAGTAATCTTGAAAATCTTGGCTCTTGCTTTGTCCCTGCCAATAGTAGTTCACTGGACTCTGAGTTACTATAAGTCTCATTGAACCTCCTCGTCGATCGATTTCTACAACCAGCACCCCAGATACTCCTTGGGCGGTCTGAAAGTTGGATTTAATCTTTTTTACTGACTCTCGCTCGTTTGGTAGCTGCTGACTTGCCCACCCCCGAATTTGCACAGAGCTATTTTGTGGTGAAATAAACGCAATTCCATCACCATTTTCTGAGGCTGCTAAAGAAGTCCAGTTACTTGGATATGGAAATTCAAAGCCATAACGAGAGTTGCGATAAGTTTTCCAGGCGATCGCTCCGGCGTTAAAATCATTTGCAGTACAACCCCACAGCATGATTAACAGGGCAATAACTCCGCTAACGCTGGCGGTAAACTGATAAATTCTTCGCCCCCAACTACAGATTTTATTAGCAGTAGCCATTTACATTACACATTTTGCCAAAGTCACTGATTTTATAAGAAGTGCCAGAAACTCAGATCAATACCTTCGCCAATTTACTAGCTATTCACGAATCCGTAAACTGCTGAAGAAACTGCACCAAAAGAGCGCTGATTAAAAATTCAATGCTGGTGTCATTTGCTGGCATCTCTTGTGGATATCAGTTGTTTGCAACCGGAAAGGTGTTCAACTTTAATCCGCTTACGCTCCAAATAGTTAAAAAATCAACCAACTCAGGCAATCATTAAATTAGCGATCGCTAATTCCCATCGAGCCTTCAGGTTTTGAGTGTCTAAGATCCTGATTAATTCTCAGAGGTTTGTATTCAGCTATTTATCACTCAATAAACGGCATTTGAATCTTAAATGTAAAGAAATGTAACAATATTAGCGTCAAAACGTTTTACTGTCTTGACAACCAATAGAAGAACCGATAACTTGATATACATACCCGGGTAAGACCGTTAAAGAGTTATATGCAAACGCAAACTAAGCAAAAGGTCACTTTGTATTTATCGCCAGAGTTGCACAGAAAACTGAAGATTCGTTCAGCAGTCGATTCCGAGCCAATGTCAGAACTTGCCGAACGTGCCCTTGGTTTTTACCTATCCAATCAAGAGTTGGTTGACGAGTTAGAAGATTCTTCTTATGGGCGGACTCATAGAGTTTATTCATGCCCAACTTGTGATAGCTCATTAGTCTTGCGTGATGGGGAACTGGTTACTTTAGGCAATCAACCAGGGGTAGTTGGTCAAGAGCATCTTTCTCTTCACGAGATGGATGAAGATGAAACCAATCCCAAAGGTGAGGAAGAGTTAGTTCCTTGCTAGATAGATATTCATGATTCGGTTTTCTTTACCAGAAGCAATGTCTCTACTGTCTCTATAAGGTCTCAAGTAGGTCGAAGTATGAACGAAGAGCTCAAAATCCTAATTCAAGCTCAATACCCTTTAATCTACCTTGTGACCTCCGAGGAAGAGCGGGCCGAGCAAGCAATTTCCACAATCGCCCAGTTATTAAAGCCCCAGCGCCGAGTATTTGTTTGGACAGTAACACACGGGATTGTTGAGTATGGTCAACCCCGGAATGTTACCCAACATAATACCGTGTCTCCAGAGGCGGCGATTGAGTGGATCATCCGGCAGAAAGAACCAAGTATATTTATTCTTAAAGATTTACATCCCTTTATAGATGCGCCTGCAACTAACCGATCCCTGCGTGATGCGATCGCTAGTTTCAAAGGTATGCAAAAGAACATCGTTTTGATGTCTCCGATGCAACAAGTACCTATAGAACTGGAAAAAGAAGTTGTCGTTCTCGACTTTACATTGCCAGATATGGCTGAGTTGAATAAAGTCTTAACTCACCATATAGAGCAAAATCGTGGTCGGCGACTGACAACAGAAGCCAGAGAAAAACTTCTCAGAGCTGCTTTGGGTCTAACTAAAGATGAAGCTGAGAAAGTCTACCGTAAGGCACAGGTAACTAAAGAGCGTTTGACGGAAGATGAAGTAGACATCGTTTTATCTGAGAAAAAGCAACTAATTCGGCGCAATGGCATCTTAGAATACATTGAAGAAGATGAAACTATTGATGCTGTAGGTGGCTTAGAAGAGTTAAAAAGATGGCTCAAGCAACGCTCTAACGCTTTTACAGAAAGAGCGAGAGAGTATGGTTTGCCTCAACCAAAGGGGATGCTAATTTTAGGAGTTCCCGGTTGCGGTAAGTCGTTAATTGCTAAAACTACTTCCCGACTGTGGGGTTTACCACTGTTGCGGTTGGATATGGGGCGAGTTTACGACGGCTCAATGGTGGGACGAAGTGAAGCAAACTTGCGGAACGCCCTGAAAACAGCAGAATCTATTTCCCCAGCGATTTTGTTTATCGATGAATTAGATAAATCCTTTGCTGGTAGTGGAGGTTCGTCTGATTCTGATGGGGGGACTTCAAGTAGAATCTTCGGCTCTTTCCTCACTTGGATGCAAGATAAGAAATCACCAGTGTTCGTGATGGCAACTGCCAACCGAGTAGAACGCTTACCTGGGGAATTCTTGAGGAAAGGACGCTTTGATGAAATCTTCTTTGTCGATCTGCCAACACCGGAAGAACGGCAGGATATTTTCAATATTCATCTGACCAAGCGCCGTGAAGACATCTCTCGATTCGATCTTGAGCAATTAGCCAAGATGTCTGATGGCTTTTCTGGAGCAGAAGTTGAACAAGCGATCGTTGCGGCAATGTATGAAGCTTTTGCCCAAGATCGGGAGTTCACCCAACTAGATATTATTGCTGCACTGAAGGCAACATTGCCGCTGTCTCGAACGATGCAAGAACAAGTAACGGCTCTGAGAGATTGGGCCAGACAGCGCGCACGCCCCGCAGCATCCTCCGTAGCTGAATATCAGCGAATGGAGTTTTAAAAGCTTTCCTCTGCCATCCCAGGGGGAAAGGCTAGCAGAAAATGCTAGCAGTTATAAGAAAAGCCGCATCCTGTTAAGCGCGGCTTCGCCCAAAACAAACCGTTGTCGTTTTTCTCAATCTTCTCATTGGAGGAAACCCAAATGTCTCACTTTAGCACCCTGCGTACCAAAATCACCGATGCCGAAATCCTCAAGGCTTCCTTGCGCGACCTCGGTATCAGCGTAAAGACTGAAGCTGATGTCCGTGGTTATAAC
>NZ_JADEXF010000267.1 GCF_015207245.1 Nostoc cf. edaphicum LEGE 07299 | reverse complement strand
GCCCTCAATAATCAAACCAATTCTGCCAGGAAGTGGTTCGTTTTTGATTGCTTCTGCTACTGCACCGCATCTTCTATGACCCAAAACCATAATCAACTGCGAACCCAATACTGCTGTAGAGTATTCCAGACTACCTATAATCGTGTCACTGACAACATTACCCGCAACTCGCACGACAAATAAATCTCCAATTCCTTGATCGAAGACAATTTCCGCAGGTACTCTAGAATCTGCACAGCCCAATATGGCGGCAAAGGGATACTGAGCTTTAGCAACTAATCGTAGGTGTTCTAGTGATTGATCGGGATATTGACGTTTTTGATGGATAAATCTTTGATTACCATCAAGCAAGCGTCTGATGGCTTCATTTGGACTGATTAAATTAGGGTTAACTGGGTGAATATCAGCAACAGCAGTTTGCTCTGTATTCCAAAAGCTATCGCCAAAAGTAATAGCTGCAATACCTACGACACTGGCAAATTTCAAGAAATTACGTCGTCCGACAAATCCATTAATTCGACTCATCAATCTACCTGACAACAACAAAACTGTTCCCAAGAAGATATCAGGCTTAAGTAAGATGCAAGAGTACTTGATTACACGGTTTAAGAGTAATTTAATATTCGCATGATTTAGAGTGATTAAAATCCAATACAGTTCAGTTAGCGCCAAAAATATTAAACTGTATAAGTTGGGTAGCTATTTCGCCCTTGCGGTTTCTCGACTTAAAGCAAGTGGCGTTTGAGGAACGAAACCAAACATTTACTGGGCTTTGTTGGGTTCCGCTTTGCTTAACCCAACCTACAACTGTATTGGATTATAATCCAGTCTGCGTTAGCGAGCAAAGATACTTGTTAAAGTGGCTTTATGACTCTTTTTCTAAATTAGAGTAATCAGTAAATCCATCGATTTTTTAAAAGTTTTTATACCTAGTTTTGATACTTAGATTGTGTACTTAACTCAGTTGAAATCTTCTGAAAATATAGAGATATTATCTTTTAACCTATTACTCAGTATTCAGACGATACTCCTAGCTATTTAAGAGGATGTTTGAAAAGTATCGAGCGAATAGAATTCGGTAATACACAAACTCTCGTCCACCTCCGTAGACTAATCCAAAACAAGGGTTTTGCCTGTGTAGCCGCGATTTCCAATTGCCCAGGTCATGATAAATTAGATTTTTCAAACAACCTCTAAAAGCATAAGCGTAGCTAGTCTCGTTTTTGCTTCCTGATTCACTCAGGCACAAAGTTCTGTTCTGATATTCATTTTCAAAAGTTTGTGGTTGGCTGAAATTGGTTCTCTGACTAATGATGTATTGTTTCTAGTCAAATTTAAAGTACTTTTATCTAAACTCAGGTTAGGCATCTCTTGCCAGCAGTGACGGCAGAACCAGTAGGTTTTTTGTAAACGAATGTGACGAAGCATTTGGTTGGAACAGCAAGGGCAGTTTGTCATAGTATTGTTGTTTTATTAAAAAAGTTAAACACAAAGGAGTAGTTTGCTCTTGGCTTCACTACCAATAGCTTTAATTTATAAACATAAAATAAAGAACTAATAAAGAAATGAAAGCAGTTAAAAAACTTTAGAAAATATTAACAATTGCTTGATTAGCATAGGGTGGCAAGAACCGCAGGCATCGCTCACTCTCCAGTATTTCTCGGTTAAGGGGCAAAAGGAAAAGAAAAACCTTTAACCCAAACCCAGTAACCTTTTCCCATTAAAAATGCCTAACCGAGAAGTATTGTCTCACTCTCTAAGAGGGTGTTTATAAAATAAATATTAAGTAGTGGAGCCCGCTGGAAGCGATCGCAATACTGTGTAAATTTTTTGCCATACCCCTTTACGCTCCCAGCGTCGGAAATATGAATATACCGTAAGACAAGCAGGTAAATCATCAGGCATCATTCGCCACGAGCAACCTGCACGTAATATATAAAAGATCGCATTTACTACCTCCCCCATATCTACTTCACGCTTTTTTCTACGCTTTCGCTGACGATAACCGGAATCATTGATTTTATCAAATCCCATTCGACATCAGAAACGTCTGTTGGATAAGCTTTTCGAGCCATTCCAACCGATTCAAATACTATGACTGTCTTTTTTAAAATACCTGTGATGGGGAATAACTAGGCTGCTCTTTATTTTTTATTTATAAACACCCTCTTAGAGAGTCTATTTATACAAGAACGATTACGCCCGTTTGCTTTGGCTTGATAAAGGGCTTGATCTGCTGCCTCAATCAAATCCAAAGGAACCATATTAGATGTCGGAATCACTGTGGCAATTCCGATACTCAAGGTGACGTGGTGCCTCACAGGCGATGCCGCATGGGGAATATTTAGCTGTTCTATAGCTTTATGAATTTCTTGGGCAACGTGAAAAGCCCCATCACTAGTAGTGTTAGGCAAGATGACAGCAAACTCTTCTCCACCATAACGAGCAGCTAAATCTCTAGAACGTTTGACACTTTGTTTGAAAGCTTGGGCAATAAAGCGCAAACAATCATCTCCGGTCGCATGACCATAAGTATCGTTATATTGTTTAAAATAATCAATATCGCATAAAAGTAGTGAAACAAAACCTTGTTCTCGTAAAAGGTATTGCCAGACAGAATTAAGCTTAATATCAAAACATCGGCGATTGGCGATTTGAGTTAATTCATCCACCATTACCATATTTTCAAGCTGCTGGTTGGCACGCTGCAATTGTTGATAAAGTTCTGATTGCTGAATAGCGATCGCTACCTGCGTTGCCAATTGCTGAAGCAGTTCGCTTGCCCAAGGTTGCCACTGACGCGGGGCGCTGCAATGATGAGCAACCAAAAGACCCCAAAGGCGATCGCCTTGTAAAATTGGTACAACTAGCTTGGCTCTGACTTGCAACTTTTCCAATAACTCTACATGACAAGGGGCAAATCCAGCGGTGTAGATGTCTGGAGTAACTCTGAGCGTACTTTCTTGATAAGACTTTCCCTGTATTTTTACAAAATAACTGTCTGTAATTTCCATATTCAAAATCGATTGCCAACCTGTTGCTATAGACTCCGTGACAATCACACCACTCCAATCACGATTAAAGCGATAGATGATGACGCGATCGGTTTGCAAAAAATGTCGAACTTCAGCAACAGTTGTGTTTAAGATTTCATTCAAGTCTAAAGACCTACGGATATGTTGAGCGATCGCATAGACCATGCGTTCCCGTTCTGTTTGCTGTTGCAGGGCAATTTGCGCCTGTTTGCGGTCTGTGATATCTGTAAATGATGTCACCACCGCAGATGGTTTTGATTCATCGGATTCAAACAATGGCTGAGAATTGATTGAAATCCAAGTCAAACTGCCATCAGGTTTATGAACTCCCATAATCACGTTAAATTGGGGTTGTCCGGTGCGTAAGGTGACAATTGCGGGGTGAGTTTCACCTGGAAAAGAAGTACCATCTTCATGAATAGCTCGCCATAGCAAAGCGATGGAAGTTCGCCCCATCATTTGATCAGCTCTTAACCCTAAAATTCTTTCGGCACTGTCATTACAGGTGATAATGCGTCCATCAGCTTGCTGTAGGACAATACCTTCTGCCATCGCTGTAATTACGGAACGATAGCGTTGTTCGCTTTCTCGCAGCGCTTCTTCCATACGCTTGCGTTCAGTAATATCAGTATGAGTTCCTAGCATTCGTAGGGGAAAACCATTCTTGGCGCGACTCGAAACTTGACCCCGATCTAGAATCCACTTGTAGGTTCCATCCTTGCACTTAATCCGATATTCACTGACATATTGTTGGGTTTCACCGGACAAATGCTTGCTAATCTCCTCGTAAACCCTCGCCTTATCATCGGAGTGAACGCGTTGTTCCCATTCACTGAGGGTAGTTCCAATTTCATGCTCTGTAAACCCTAACATTTCTTTCCATCGTCGGGAAAAAAAGACTTCGTTAGTTTCAGCATTCAAATCCCAAACTCCGTCGCCATTTCCTTCCAAGGCATACTGCCATCTTTCTTCACTGGTTTTGAGTGCGGCTTCGATTTGTTTACGTGAGGTGATGTCTTCAAAAATGTATAACCGCCCAAAGTATCGATCCTGAATATCCCGAATTTGACTGGAAAAGCGGCGAATAGTCCGCCCATCGACAAATAAAATCTCATCCTCAATCGTGCAGCGATTTTCTTCAGACTGCAACGGTTTATAAGATTCGACAAATGCCGATACATCGACAACTGAAGATATACAATCAGGAATAATCTGATTATTTTTTAAAGCACCCAAACGCATTTGGTCTTCTAGATGTTCGATGCCCCAAATTTTACAGAAATGGTGATTTAAATAGAGGATTTCATCGGTACGATTGTCAACAACAAAAAATCCTAGCAAAGAAGTTTCAGTCATAGAACGCAGCAAAGCTTCCCGCCAACGCAATTCTGATTCTGTACGTTGGTGTTCTTGTAGTGCAGCTTGTTGCTTGGTAATATTCTTTTCGTTGACGAGGATGATGGAGTTACCCGTTACTGGATCTCGCGTAGATCGTATATCCATCCCATGCCATTGAATCCCTTCAGTGGTGAACACCTGAGCCTCTATGCTGAACACCTCACCGAAATTAATCGCTTTGATAGCTTGTTGTCCAATACTCTTGTCAACAAAGTGACTCAGGAAAATATTCTCAGCTGACGATTTAGGGTACAGGGTATCCCGATAACAGCGGAAGGCTGCCGGGTTTTGCATCAAAGGTACACCATCCATCGTGTAAAGGGAGACGATCGCTGTGGTGTGACGTAGGGCTTCAATCGATCTGAGTGTTTCTCGATCGATCTGATTGATAATTTCTGTTGATCCTTCAACCAACATCGCCATTCGCCCTTCTTCAATTTTAATTCCAGAAAAGATGCAGCGCAGAGAAACAGGTTTTCCTTCTGGGTAAAATGTCCAGTTTTCAGTGATGGTTTTCCCTTGCTGAAATTCTTGCAAATAGTTTTGCATTCGAGTGTGAGTAAACTGGGAAATATCACTGAAGTTGCGATTGAGCAATTCTTCTCGACTTTGAGCATTCCAAATATGCAGAGCGGATTGATTCGCCCACCACATCTGCAAGTTTTGAATATCATAAATCCAAACTGGAGTTTGTAATCGGTCAAATGCAGTCAATTCTGCAACTGATATATTTTTTGGCAATGCTGTTCTTGTTATAATAAATTTTCTAAAATTTTGATACAGAGTTCTTTTGATTGACCTCAACTTCAACTTTGGCTGAACTGTCAAATTTTTCAGGTTTTGATTGAGTTGCAGTGTTAGTTTTTGGCAAGATGTAGCCCTTTGCTGGTGGCGTTCTGCTTCCCCAAGAGCAATTCCTAGCTCTGCGGCTATCAGTTGGAAATACTCAATTTCTAAAGAACTCCAATGACGTGAGCCACTACACTGGTGAGCAATTACTAAGCCCCATAAATGAGGATATGTACTAGAAACTCCATCAATTTCTTGATTATTGACTAAAATTGGTACTACTAAATTAGCTCGAATCTGCAAGTCTGTTAAGAGTTTTTTGTGACAAGGGTCAAGGGTTGTAGTATGAGTGTCTTCAATAACACCAACGCTTCCATCTCGATATCGCTCTACCCATGTTGCATTGAAGCAAGGATCGTAAATTAATTGCCCTAGAATCGGTTTCCATCCATTACTTACAGACTCTTCTGCGATGACTCCATCTCCATCCGGCAAAAAACGATAGATAATGGCGCGATCGCTTTCTAATGTTGTTCTAACTTCGCTGACAATAATCTTGAAAATTTCACTCACTTCAAGTGACTGATGAATTTGATCCGCCAGCATCCTAATTCGATCGAGGATTTGCTTTAAATCAATTTCAGAACCCGATAGACGATTGAAGAGCATAGCAA
>NZ_JADEXF010000266.1 GCF_015207245.1 Nostoc cf. edaphicum LEGE 07299 | reverse complement strand
GGGATGGGCTGCCGATCACACAAAGGCTGAAAACCTCTTTGTTGGTGGCGGCGAGATAGGTGCATTGTTGAGATCGCACAATTGGTCGCAAACGCCGCTAGGGGCTGTCAAAACCTGGCCGGACAGCTTAAAAACAGCTGTGCAGATCCTATTAACAGAACTAGATCGAGTCCAGCAGCTAGAATCCGCTCTGCTACCGGAGCGGAAATCAACAGATGCCTTGCGTCAAGCTGCCCAAGCTGATGCGTTTCGAGTCAAGCTCACCAATGCGCTACGCCCGCTGACTGACACTAATGAGATTCAGGCGATCGCTGCCCGCATTCTAGGCGAATCTCTAGGCGCAAGCCGCGTCATTTACATCGAAGTGTTACCCGGCGGTAAGGAGGTCATCGTTCATAAAAACTACACGAACGGTGTTGCCGAACTGAGCGGACTGTACCATCTGGAAGACTTTGGGCGCAACCTGACAGATGACCATCGAGCGGGGCAAACGGCGATCGTTCCTGATGTGGCAAACTACCCCAAATACACAGCCAGCGAGAAGGCAAGGTATCGATCGATTGATATTGCCGCGTATATTGATGTGCCGCTGATCAAGAACGATCAATTTGTCGCGTTACTGGCGGTGCACCAGGCAGACCCTCGCCAGTGGACGGAAGATGACGTGAAACTAGTCGAGGAAACCGTAGCGCAGACGTGGGCAGCCGTTGAACGTGCCCATGCTGAAGCCATTTCGCGTGAGAATCGCACCGAACTCGAACGGCAACTGCGGAAGTTCGACGCGATCGCCGCTGCAATTCCCGATTTTATTTACACCTTTGATTTGGCGGGACGGTTCACGTATATCAGCCCGGCGTTGCTCAATCTTTGGCAGAAAACTTCGGATGAAGCTTTGGGAAAGAACTTTTTTGAGCTGGATTATCCAACCGATTTAGCGACCCGACTTCAGCAACAGATTCAACAGGCGATCGCCACGCGCCAGCCGATAAAGGATGAAACACCCTACACTAGCGCCATCGGCACGCGCGCCTATGAATACATTTTCGTGCCACTTTTGGGCATAAACGGTGCAGTAGAAGCAGTGGCAGGTGTAACGCGAGATATCACCGAGCGCAAACAGGTAGAGCAAGCCTTGCGCCAAAGCGAAGAGCAGACTCGAAATATTCTGGAGAGCATCGCTGAAGCCTTCTTTGCACTGGATGAGAACTGGCAGTTTACCTATATGAATCCATCTGCCGAAACACTACTCGATCGCACTCCAGGCGATTTAGTTGGCAAGAATTTGTGGGAAGAGTATCCAGGACTGATTGGCAATGAGTTGGCGCAGGTCTACTTGAGCACCATGCGCGATGCCTACGGCGGGCAAAGCCATCGTCTGGCTGCGTCAATTACCGCGTTTTACCCAGATCATAATCGCTGGTACGAAGTTCGCACCTACCCCGCCCGAAACGGCATCACCGTTTATTTCAGGAATGTTACCGAGCAAATTCAAGCCGAACGGCAAGTGGAGTTTTTGACCGAGTTAAGCCGAAGACTCGGTACAGTGACGGATGCAGTGGAAATCAACCGCATCGTCACGCGCGAAGTCGGAACGTTTTTGAACGGGCATCGCTGCTATTATCTTGATGTCACGCCGGACGGCAGACAAGTAACGGTTTTACCCGAGTGGCGGCTCGACGGATCAGACCTTGCCGGAACTTACGACCTCACCCTTTTCGGCGCGAAGGAATGGTGGGAGACGGCGGCACATCAAGCGTTCGGGATTGACGACGTGAACACACATCCGTGGACAAAAGATTTCGCCGATAATTACACGTTCATTAATATGCAATCCTACGTCATCGCACCGTTTGTCCGTGAAGGGCGTTGGGTGGCTTCGATCGGAGTCAGTTCCGACAAACCGCGCCATTGGACGGCGGATGAGATGTTGTTGCTGGAAAACGTTGCGGCGCGTGTCGCTCCGCTGATCGAACGCGCCCGCGCTGAAGCAGCCTTGCGCGACAGTGAAAACCGCTTCCGCATGGCGATCGAAGCTGCTCAATTAGGCACTTGGGACTGGAATCTCATCACCAACCAATTGATTTGGGATGAGGGTTGCAAAGCCATGTTTGGCTTACCACCAGAAGCCCAGAGCTGCATTGAGGTCTTTTTTGCCGGACTGCACCCCGAAGATCGCGAACGACTAGAACAGGTGGTGCAATGGACTTTGAATCCAGCCAGCAGCAGCAAGTATGACGTAGAATATCGCACGATTGGGATTCAGGATGGGGTTGAACGGTGGATTGCGGCCAGAGGACAGACTTACTTTGATGCTGCCGACAATCCACAACGCTTTGTCGGCACTGTACTCAACATCACTGAGCAAAAACGCATTCAGGCAGAACGAGAACAACTCCTTGCCCGTGAACAAGCCGCAAGAGAGGCAGCCGATCGCGCCAACCGAATCAAAGATGAGTTTTTGGCAGTGCTGTCCCATGAATTGCGATCGCCTCTCAACCCGATCTTGGGCTGGACGCGCTTACTACAAAACGGCAAACTGAGCGAAGCCCAAAGAGCCGAAGCCTTGAAAACGATCGAGCGCAATGCCAATTTACAGACGCAACTAATCGAAGACTTGCTCGACATCTCCCGCATCATGCAGGGCAAACTCAGCTTAACAACGGCTCCGGTAAGTTTGACCTTTGTGATTTCTGCCGCCGTTGAAACGGTGGGTTTGGCAGCAGAAGCAAAAAATATTGAGATCGCTCTCGATCTTGACTCTGAGATCGCTCCGATTTCTGGCGATGCAGCCCGCTTGCAGCAAGTGATGTGGAATTTGCTTACCAATGCGGTTAAGTTCACACCCCACAGCGGACAAGTGACCATTGAACTGCGCCAACTCGACGGGCTAGCTCAGATTCAGGTAATCGATACTGGCAAGGGCATCAATCCACAGTTTTTGCCCCATGTCTTTGAGTATTTTCGGCAAGAAGACGGCTCAACGACACGCAAATTTGGCGGGTTGGGATTGGGCCTAGCGATCGTGCGGCAAATTGTAGAAATGCACGGGGGTACGGTAACAGCAGAAAGCCAGGGTGAGAATCAAGGCGCAACCTTCATCATCCAATTGCCCCTCATACAGCAGGCAACATTGATCGCATCTGAGCCAATCCACACACAAATAGAAGCAGAAGTGCCTTTAGACGGCGTTCAAATTTTGCTGGTAGATGATGAACCAGATACCCGCGAGTTTCAGGCATTTGTGCTAGAACAAAGTGGGGCAAATGTGACAGCCGTCGCTTCTGGCTTAGAAGCTTTGCAAGCTCTAGAGCAGTTCACTTTTGACGTGCTAGTGAGTGACATAGGCATGGCTGAGATGGACGGCTATATGCTGATGCAGCAGATTCGATCTCGCCCACCAAATCAAGGAGGAAGCATTCGGGCGATCGCACTAACCGCTTATGCAGCAGAAATTGACCAACAAAGAGCACTTCAGGTAGGATTTCAAACTCACATTACAAAACCTGTAGAGCCAGAGAAGTTAGTGAAGGCAATAGTTAGTTTAGTCGCGTAGGGTAGGCAATGCCCGCCCTACAAAGTTGCTAAAATTTCACATCTAAAGCACGTACCAAAAAAGCCCATTTGTCTGCGGCTTCTTCAATAATTTTAGCCGTGGGTTTACCTGCGCCATGTCCTGCTTTAGTCTCAATTCTAATTAGGGTTGGCGCATAACCTGTGTGAGCCTCTTGCAAAGCAGCGGCAAATTTGAAACTATGAGCAGGGACAACGCGATCGTCATGATCGGCTGTGGTAATTAAGGTTGCTGGGTAAGCTGTGTTTGGTTTGATGTTATGTAATGGCGAATAAGCATATAGCGCCGGAAACTCTTCTGGATTATCCGCAGAACCATATTCGGAAGTCCAAGCCCAACCGATGGTAAATTTGTGGAACCGCAACATATCCATGACGCCGACGGCGGGTATTGCTGCACCAAATAAATCGGGACGTTGCGTTATACAAGCACCCACTAATAAACCGCCGTTACTACCACCTGCGATCGCTAGCTTCTCAGTCTTAGTATACTTGTTAGCAATCAACCACTCAGCAGCGCCAATAAAGTCATCAAAGACATTCTGCTTTTTATCCTTTATTCCTGCTTGATGCCATTCTTCGCCGTATTCTCCACCGCCGCGGATATTAGGCATAGCATAGACACCACCCATCTCCATCCACACCAACAGACTCACAGAAAAGCCAGGTGTCATTGAAGCATTAAAGCCACCATAAGCATAGAGATAAGTAGGGTTATTTCCATCTAATTTAATGCCCTTTCTATGGGTAATAAACATTGGTACTCTAGTACCATCTTTGCTGTGATAAAAGACTTGTTTTGTCTCGTACTCATCAGGATTAAAATCTACCTGTGGTTGACGGAAAACCTCACTTTTTCCTGTCACCATGTTGTAGCGATAAATAGTGCCTGGTATAGTAAAACTGGTAAAACTATAAAAAGTTTCAGTATCATAACGCTTACCACCAAAGCCTCCGGCTGAACCGAGTCCGGGTAGTTCTATCTCTCGAATAAACGCACCTTTGAGGTCAAAAATTTTGATTTGACTGTGAGCATCTTTGAGGTAATCAGCAACGAATTGATTATTAAGTATACCGACACTTTCCAAAGTTTCTGCTGATTGGGGAATAATTTCTTGCCAATTTTCTGGTGCAGGGTTTTTCGTGTCAATTGCAATAACTCTTCCCCGTGGTGCATTTAAGTCTGTGCGAAAATAAAAGACGCTATCATCGTTGTCGATAAAGCTGTAATCTGCTTCAAATTCGTTAATTAGTTCTACGACTTCCGCATGAGGGTTAGTTAAATCTTTGGAGAAAACCAAATTTTTAGAGTCAGTACCTAGCCAAATTGAAATTATTAGATAGCGTCCATCTTCAGTAACACCACCACTAAAACCCCATTCCTTTTGGTCAGGACGATGATAAATTAAAACGTCTTCTGATTGAGGTTTACCTAGTTGATGATAGTAGAGTTTTTGATAATAATTGACATCTTCTAATCGAGTTTTTTCATTTGGCTCATCGTAGCGACTATAGAAAAAACCTTGATGATCGTGTGTCCAAGATGCGCCAGAGAATTTAATCCACTTCAGGTGGTCTTGGAGGTCTTCACCAGTTTCAACATTGCGTACTTTCCACTCTTGCCAATCAGAACCGGAGGAGGATAGACCATAAGCTAAAAGTTTACCATCCTCGCTAATCGACAATCCCGAAAGAGCAACAGTGCCATCTTCTGAGAGTTTGTTGGGATCGAGTAAAACTTGGGGTTGGTCGTCGAGGGTTTTCAAAGTGTAAAGGACACTTTGATTTTGCAGTCCGTCATTTTTGAAATAAAAGTAGCGATTGCCTTCTTTAAAAGGAATACCATATTTTTCATAATCCCAAAGTTTGGTGAGGCGCTGTTTAATTTTTTCCCTAGCAGGAATTTCACTCAGGTAGCCAAAAGTAACTTGATTTTGTGCCTCAATCCAAGTTCTTGTTTCTTCGGAGTCAGGATCTTCTAACCAACGGTAAGGATCTGCGACTAAAGTACCGTGGTAATTATCAGCTTGATTGCTCTTATGGCTGGTTGGGTAAGTGAGAGATTTTTTAGAAGAAGGCATAGTCTTAGGTCAAAGTGCTTCTTTACATACTACAAAGATAGACCCAAGACTTGGGGTATACACTTTGTTCTCAAAAAGAAAGCCCCGTTAGAAGCCGGGGCAATACGTGCTATTTTTGCTATAGAACAATTGTACTACTAAAAATAGTATTAGCTTTAATCCAATACAGTTCAGTAAAGCATTTTTTCTCTTCTCTCTGTTTCCTCTGCGCCTCTGCGGTTCGTTAAAAAAGTTACTTTTGACAA
>NZ_JADEXF010000265.1 GCF_015207245.1 Nostoc cf. edaphicum LEGE 07299 | reverse complement strand
ATTTCATAATTGAATTTACGTCTAATCTCTAATAAAATTGGACTAATTATCATTTCACTACGAGCTTTTTCCGAACTTATTGCTACTGCTAAGTCAACATTCTCCTTAAGAATAGTAGATAATAAATCACTACATTCTTGCTCCTGTACATTTGCGAATAGTCCAGATGACTCGTGGACAACTAACCCAAAAGAATCAATAACTTCAATCAGTTTAAAATCACTATAAGCCATAAAACTTACACTTTTGTTTTATGACTGAATTCTATAACAAAGTTAAAAATTCAGCTTTGGCGGAAACACCCTAACTAGATCAAGAGATAAATCAGGCAAGCAGGAAAATTTTATTGCCTGATTTGACAAGATAATCCGCTTATTTAAATAACCAGATTTACCTTGAGTATGCTGATATGGCTCACTGTAAGCTTCCAAATATTTATCGAATAAATTGAATATCCAATAATCAGCAATACCTGCTTTAGCATAGAGAGGAATTTTCACATCTTGGTCATAGCCTAACGAAGAATCTGAAGCCTCCATCACTAATAACACATCAGCAGCTTGAGGATGACCAAAAAGATAATTATCATCTCGGTTTTGAAGAATAGCAAAATCCGGTTCAGGTTTGCTATTGGGTGGCAAAGCAATCGGAGCTTGAGATTGTAAAGTTGCTCTATCACCTACAAGTTTTGGAAGTTCTCGTAACAAGTTTCGCAAACAAGTTTCATGGGCTGTACCTTTGGATGCCATTTCAATAATTTCCCCATTAATTAATTCAATGTGGTCATCTTCATGGAAAAAGCCCAATTCTCCAAGCCTGTGGTATTCATCCAGTGTGAAGCGTTTAGCCTGAGCAATACTCATAACCTTACCTTTCTCTCATTGCCATAATCCCTATTCTAAATGTGTCAGAAATTGGTATGCTAAAGGCCGAGACTCGCTATAAAAGCAAACAATGCCTGCGCCTACTATCAACCCCACGATCACTGCCTTTCCCTTGACAGCCGTAGTCGGTCAAGAAGCAATTAAATTAGCCTTGCTGTTAGCAGCCGTTGATCCTGGTTTGGGAGGAGTAGCGATCGCAGGTCGTCGCGGTACGGCAAAATCTGTAATGGCTCGTGCTATCCATGCTCTACTACCGCCGATTGAAGTTGTCAAAGGTTCAATCAGCAATTGTGACCCCAATCACCCAGAAGAATGGGACGATCAACTTTTGGCGGAGTACGCAGACAAAGATATTCAAGATGTGCCCGTCGAAATTATCCCCGCGCCTTTTTTACAAATTCCTCTAGGTATTACAGAAGACCGACTACTTGGTTCAGTGGATGTGGAAAAGTCGGTAAAACAAGGTGATACCATTTTTCAGCCTGGTTTACTCGCTACAGCAAACCGGGGTGTACTGTACGTAGATGAAATTAATTTATTAGATGACCAAATATCAAATCAGCTTTTAACAGTATTATCTGAGGGACGCAATCAGATCGAACGGGAAGGGATTAGTTTTCAGCATCCGTGCAAATCCTTATTTATTGCCACCTACAATCCAGAAGAAGGCGGATTACGGGAGCATTTATTAGATAGAATTGCGATCGCACTCTCTGCTGACGGTGTACTCGGCTTAGATCAAAGAGTAGAAGCAGTAGAGCAAGCGATCGCTTATTCTAAATCTCCCCAAGACTTTCTCCAACAGTACAACGAAGACTTAGATTCCCTCAAAACCCAAATTATCTTGGCACGGGAATGGTTGAAAGAAGTCATCATCACCCACGAACAAATTGCCTACTTAGTAGATGAGGCAATTCGCGGTGGAGTTCAGGGACATCGCGCCGAGTTATTCGCCACGCGGGTTGCCAAAGCTGCTGCGGCTTTGGAGGGAAGGACAACAGTTAATGCCGAAGATTTGCGCCGTGCTGTAGAACTGGTAATTGTACCACGTGCCACTGTTGTGCAGACACCGCCACCAGAGCAAGCACCACCTCCGCCTCCACCACCGCAGCAGCAAAATCAAGAAGAACCCCAGGACGAATCAGAAGAGGAACAAGAAGAACAGGAAGAACAGGAAGAAAATCAAGAGCAAGAACCCCCCAGCATCCCAGAAGAGTTTATCTTTGATCCAGAAGGGGTAATTCTTGATGACAACGTGCTTTACTTTACTCAAATGGCGAAGCGGCAAGGTAAATCTGGTAGTCGCAGCGTCATATTTTCTGATGACAGGGGACGCTACATTAAGCCAATGTTACCCAAGGGAAAAGCGCGACGTATTGCAGTAGATGCCACCCTCAGAGCAGCGGCTCCTTATCAAAAAGCACGAAGAGAAAGACAACCAGATAGAAAAGTTATTGTCGAACAGCCTGATATTCGCTCAAAACGCCTGGTACGCAAAGCCGGGGCGTTGGTAGTATTTGTGGTAGATGCTTCTGGCTCAATGGCATTAAATCGAATGCAATCGGCTAAAGGTGCGGTGATGCAACTATTGACAGAAGCTTATCAAAACCGCGACCAAATAGCATTAATTCCCTTTCGGGGAGAACAGGCAGAGGTATTATTGCCTCCAACACGTTCTATTGCCTTAGCGCGTAACCGCTTGGAAAGGTTGCCCTGTGGTGGGGGTTCGCCCTTAGCGCATGGTTTGACTCAAGCTGTACGTGTCGGCTTAAATGCCCAGATGAGTGGAGATATTGGGCAAGTTGTCCTTGTAGCAATCACCGATGGGCGAGGTAATATTCCCTTAGCGCGTTCTTTGGGTGAACAGCTTGAACCAGGAGAAAAGCCAGATATCAAAGGAGAATTATTAGAAATTGCTGCCAGAATTCGTGCTTTGGGGATGCAACTATTAGTAATTGATACGGAAAGTAAATTTGTGTCTACTGGGTTTGCTAAAGAATTATCGCAAACAGCAGGCGGTAAATATTATCATTTGCCAAAAGCGACAGATCAAGCTATTGCTGCTATGACCAAAGGTGCGATCGCTGATTTAAAATCTCGATAATTGGTCATTTGTCATTGGTCATTAGTCATTAGTCATTGGATTTTTGACTCAGCACGACTAAGATCCAGTTGGCATTACCTGTGGTTGTAAATAGCAAATCAAATCTTGGATTCCCTTTTGCAGATACCGCGTTACTGTCATTGGACTAGTACCAATGTTTTTAGCAGCATCTTTGCGAGAAAGTTCCTTCAAAAATACCATTTCAACTGCCATCCGGGGCTTTTCTTCCAACATATTTATTGCGCCTTGGAGTTGTTGGCGTTCTTCTTCTTGTTGTAAAAGAACATGAGAACGAGGACAAGGAAGTGCTTCACCCAAGGTTATTTGGCAATCAACATAGTTAACTGCGGTTGCATCTAAACTTAAAGGCATCCGATTTTGAGCGGCTAACTTGGTTTCTTGCCATTCTTGCACAGATACCCGCAGGTGGCTGGCAATTTCAGCATCCTTGGGCTGGCGACCTAAAGACATTGCCAAGTCCTTGCGAATCTTTTGCCCTTCATTGTATAATTCTTGCCAACGACGGGGAATTTTTAATAGAGTACTGCGATCGCGCAAAAAGTGCAGCATCTCACCGCGAATGTATGGCACAGCAAAGGAACTAAAAGCATATCCTTGACTGGGATCGAAACGCTCAATAGCCCTAATCAAACCAAAATACCCAATTTGTTCTAAATCTTCATAAGGTTCATTACATTGATGGCTGAATTTATGAGCCATCTTCCGTACTAAGCCAGTATGTAACTGTACAAGTTTATTACGAAGTTTAATAGAAGGATTCTGGTGGTACAAGTGTAATAATTCTATACCATCAGTTCGTAAAGAGGACTCACTTGTTGCCATATATATTACCTTTGTTGTAACTCCTATTCCTGAGAAAATGGAGCTGCGTATATTTATCTTCTAAGCTGTCATTATTTTCCTTAGTCAAGCCAGAATAAGCCATCGTCGTTCCACTGAACTTGTTAGGGGTCGAACTCCACAATTCAGTATTTGTACGCATGATTTTGCGAACCTCTCTGTTACAGGTGCTTTTTGCGTTTTATATAACTGTTGAATGGTAAATAATCTTTAGCTTTTGCAACAAAAACTAGCTATTTATGCTGAACAGTGCATAACTGACCGAATAGCCATCTGTCATACTGAGAGCAACGTGAATCGGTACTGAATTAATCGCAAAAGAGACGGGCAATTTTATCTTTTAGTACGTACCGTCATTAATAAAGGTGGAAAATTCAAATTGAAAGTTGGGTAGAAGAACAAAAGTTAAGCTACAAAAAACAGAATTCTGACTCATTTTTATGGGGATTTGTACTTAGTTGGGTTTTGAGGTACATTTCTATTCAATATTGGTAAGATGGAAACTTTGGAAACTTAGTGGAAACATGGAAACAGGTGATTGACATGCCAGTTTGGTGGGTGTCACACTTCTGCTAAACAGGAAGGTGAACAATGAAAATCACCAAACACCGACAAAAAGTTCTCGATGCACTTCAACAATGGTTTAGTATCCATAAACAAGGGCCAACTCTAGAAGAGTTGTGTCAAGAACTCGGAATGCAACCACGTCAGAAAGCAACGGTTAAGCGCTGGTTGCAAACTATGCGTGGTATCGACGTTGAATGGGATGACCACAGCGCCCGCAGTCTTCGCCTCCTCACATCTGATTTGGAAAAACCCTCGTTACAGCTATCTGTTACCGACACTCTGCGGTATTTAGCTACTGGCGTAGTGCAGTGGGAAAAACTTGAACTAGAAAAGCGAAATCAAGTACCTGACGCCCTCCGCATTGGAATGTCCCGTATGTACTTAGCTTCTTTGCTGCGGAAAGAACAAGCCCCAGAGAACCTACCCCAATTTTTTGATTGGGCGGAAACATTAATTACTTCTTGGAAACCTACCCAAGAGATTAAATACCTTTCGCCAGATGTCAGCGTTATAGAAGACGGAGTAGTTTCCGATTTTGCTAGAGAATGGCAAGTTTCGGGTAATGATGTAATGGCGCAAGTACAAGAGTCAGTACTGAAAGATGTACTGGAATACTGTCGGGGAAATCAGCTAGAAGATGCTTATCGTGCTTTTCGACTACTGATTATCACGAAACCTACTCTTCATTACTCAGAATATCGGCAATGGCTAAGTTTACCCGAACTAAGACCACTGCGCGAGTTATTGTCAAGGTTAGAAATTTATGTCGATATGGATAAGTTGGCAGAAGGTAGCATCTATCATCTGTGTCCGCGCTGCAAGTATGTTCAACGTCAACGCCCCGATGGTACTTACACCTGTCGTAACCCTTGGTGTGAAAGACTTTGTGCAACCAGTAACCTTCAACCATTATTACCTATTCCTAAAGAAAAAGCAGAAGAATGGAAAGCCGTTACTCCTGGCGTGCATTTGTACGGTACGCTGCCAGGAATTTGGGAAATTCAACTTAAAGAAGAACTGACAAAATTGGGTGTGCGCGTCACTCTCTGGCCTTTTGTTGATGAATTCGACTTACTCGTAGAGTTCCCGCGCAAAGTTCGCTGGGCAATTGATCTTAAAGATTGGGCATCAGTAGATGAGGAACGTTTGCAAAAGGTGCAATATCGGCGTGATGCAACAGAAACCTTTGTAGTTTTTCCAGATGAACGTGAAGACTTTTTGCGAATAAAAGTTGTACGCGAACAACTAGAACCAAAACTTGAAGGTGTGCGCTTGCGCCTATTTAGCGAAATCATTACTCAGGCTCAAACAATTTTAGCCCTCTTTTGTCACTCTCGCCGGAGTATAATTAAGGGCGATCGCTAAAACTGAAGCCTTAGTATGGTTGAGCCGCGCCCACCCGTGCCCACAGTGAAATTTGTGGATGAGTACTGTCAGTTGTATCAAGATTCAACATTTCTGGTACTAATTCATTTACTTTTTGGTAA
>NZ_JADEXF010000264.1 GCF_015207245.1 Nostoc cf. edaphicum LEGE 07299 | reverse complement strand
CATTTATATGTAACAGTTGCTACTGTTAAGGCGCATCTCACCAGTATTTTTGAAAAATTAAAGGTTACTAGCCGGACTCAAGCGATTGTGACTGCCCTCAAGCTAGGATTAGTTCATGCTTGAGCGCGACGGAAGTAGTCGGCGCAATTCACAAAACTTTTTGTATATGGCTTCATTTGAATCTTTTTATCAAGAATACCCCTGCTCGTACAATTCTCCCTTAAGTTGCGATCGCCCTTTCCAAACGGCGCAGCAAATCAAGGGTGCTAAGTTTTGCTTGGAATGTGGTTTTCCAGCAACTTTACCACAGGAGGCTGAGATTAAAGGAAGTCAGGGAACTTATCAAATAGCTAGTTTTGTTGGTGTGCGCGGTTTAGGCCGCTTATATTCAGGTGTTCAACTTAAAGACAAACAACCTGTAATCATCAAAGAATACCTGCTCCCCAACCGTTCTTTTAATGAAAGTGAAACTCAAAAGCGGAAAGAGACTTTTAAACGGGTGGGTGGAGTAAGTTTAGCCGATAGTCGAATTCAAAATTTCCGTCTGGTGGAAACTAAAGAAGCGATCGTAGATCAAAAAGGAGAACGCTGCTATCTTATTACTCAAGGAATCGAATCATCCCAAACTTTAGGTAAGTATCTCATAGAAAAGGGAGCAATGACATCTCTTGATGTGCGTGAGGTACTAAATCAAGGTTTACAAACTCTCCAGTTCCTCCACACCCAAAAGCTGCGTTTTCCCTCCAATCAAACACAACTGGGCATCACTCACGGCAATATCAATTTAGACAGTATTTTAATTAAAGTAGAAAACAATCAAAAGTTTTCTATATACTTTTGTGATTTAGCTATCTGGGAAAACTTATTTATTCCCCCAATTATTCCTCAACCTGCTCCCGCCAAACCTGAACAAGATTTAGAATCATTAGGATTATTAGCCTTTTATTTATGGGTAGGGCGGACAACTAATTTTTCATCTAACCAGCCTCTCAATCCTAGAGATAATCAACAATGGCCGGATACCGATAGCAATTTAAAGCAATTTATTTATCGTTTAATTGGGCTAGAAACTCCTTTTGAGAGTGCAGAAGCGGCTCGGAAAGCACTACTAGAACTTCCTCAAGAAGATCGTGCTAAAAGTTCAAGTTCAGTGCGATCGCCAGGTTCTCAAGAACTAGAAAAGTCTTTGCCAACGCCCTTAATTTTGTTAGTAATTCTATTTTTATTACTACTTGGTAGCGGAATTTGGTATTGGCTTTGGGGCAGGAAAACAGTTAGTCCTAATCAATATATCCAATGGTCTAAACTTGTGCGGAATTTTTCAGAAGTCCCTAACGTTCCTTCTGGACAATTTACTTATACAGGAGAAAAAAATAGTACATGGAGTTTTGTTTTAACGCAATTAGTGGACAACAGTCGTTTAGGAGATTTATTGACCAGACCAAAGCCAGATGCAACAGCAACATTTGACTATAAATCTGTTTTGTCATCAAATATAAATAACCCGATTAAAAGTATCGAAGAAGTTCAAACAAACAAAAAAGATTTTGCCATTACTAGTTTGGTAGACAACATTACAGATAAACTTGCGAAAAAAGCAGTAGCCTATGATGGTTTATTTGTTTTTGTAGCATTTAATAAAAGAGACTCGAATCTTGCCAATGCTCTTGGGGGGAAAATCAATCTTGAGCAATTGCGTCAAATTTACACAGGCAAAATTACTAATTGGCAGCAGATTAATCCCAAACTTCCAAACCTGCCCGTGAAACCTTTTGCCCCAACTGAACCGGAAGCAATCAGTAAATTTCAACAAATAGTTCTGCAAAATGCCCCTCAAGACGAAGCTTTATTTGCAGCGAAAGTTACTAAACTTGATACAGCAAAAACCCAAAACCTGATACGCAGTGAAACTTTAGATGGGCGAACTACTGGTATTATCAGTTTTGGGATTATCAGTAAAACTGCGAGTCAGTGTACTGGCTATCCTCTAGCGATCGCAGATGGTAATAAGTCTGCTATTCAACCTCTGTTTCAAAAGCGCGATCGTCGCTCAATTAATCCCTCAGATGATTTATGTCAACATGATGATTATTATGTTGATGTCACGACTTTCCAAAGCTACCCCTTGGGATACCGTATTTTTGTAGTGTACCCTAAAGACAGCAACCGCCTACCTGGTGGTTCTACATTTGCCCAGATGCTAATTACTCGTCAGGGTCAGTGTTTACTTAGTAAAGTAGGTCTTGTAGCTTTACAACCTATGCCTGATGATATAAATTCTTATGCCTGCAAATCGGTGCCCTAATCCTAGTTGCGAATATTTTAACCGTGCCCTGCCTAACAATGCTAAGGTTTGTCCTTGGTGTTCCACCCCTGTGGGTAATGTAGTTTCTCCTACACCACAACCACCTAGTCAACCTCCGCCTATTCAACAACAACCTAGTCAACCACCTGTTCAGTATCAGCGGCCGCCTACAGATCAACCTAACTACCAAACTCCCCAACAAGCCCCCATTGATTATTCAACAGTCTATCAGCCACGAGTTTCCTATCAACCAACACCACCTGTTTATACCCCTCCGCCCCAAAGAGCGCCAGCCTTAAAACTGATTCATAGCACCGGTAGAGAATTTCACCTCGTTGGGGAAGGAGGTTATATTGGTCGCCGCAGTCAGAGTCCAGGAATAGCGCCGCCAGAAATTGACTTGACCGGCATTCCCAGTGAGGGAATAATCTCTCGTCGTCATGCGCGAGTCGATTGGGACTGGTCGCAAAATTCTTACATGATTGTTGATATGAGTACAAATGGTATTTATTTAAACAACAATCCTTTGACTCCCGGTATGCAGTATCGCCTACTTAACGGTGATTTACTGCGATTTGGTCAGGATAACCTAGTTAATTTCACTGTATATATTGTGTAGGTAATTCGTAATTCGTAATTCGTAATTCAAGGTTACTAATGACCAATGACCAATGACAAATGACAAATGACAAATGTATTTCGGGAATTTCTGCAAAAAGTAGGCAGTGGAAACCACACAGCCGAGAATTTAACTCGTGCCCAAGCAGCCACCGCTACTAAAATGATGCTGCTGGGTGAAGCGACACCAGCCCAAATTGGAGCCTTTTTGATTGCTCACCGAATCAAGCGTCCTACGGGCGAAGAGTTAGCTGGAATGTTGGATGCTTATGAGGAACTGGGGCCAAAACTGCAACCCATAGCCTCTGGGCGACCTGCGATCGCTCTTGGCATCCCTTATGATGGTAGGACACGCACAGCACCAATTAGTCCCGTCACAGCTTTATTACTTGCCGCAGTGGGACAACTAGTGGTAATGCATGGTGGCGATCGCCTACCAACGAAGTACGGCTTACCGCTAATAGATATTTGGCAGGGTTTAGGAGTCGATTGGACTACCTTACCCCTAGCACAAACTCAACAAGTGTTTGAGCAAACCGGAATCGGCTTTATTTATCTACCTCAGCATTTTCCCTTAACTACAAGTATTTGGGAGTACCGCGATCAGCTTGGCAAACGTCCGCCGTTGGCGACAATGGAGCTAATTTGGTGTCCTTATGCTGGGGATGCTCACGTAATTGCTGGGTTTGTCCATCCACCGACAGAAGGGATGTTTCAAACAGCTCTCGGACTGCGAGGAGTGACAAAATTTACATTAGTCAAAGGATTGGAAGGTAGTTGCGACTTACCGCGCGATCGCACTGCAATCATCAGCTTATCTTCATCCGTAGCACCCCAAGAGGTAGAACGATTGCACCTCGTACCGCGCGATTACGGTTTTACTACCAAGAACGTACCCCTTGGAACTACTGAAGAACTGGTGGCGGATATTCAAGAGGTTTTGGCAGGTAAACCAGGTGAATTGATGCAAACAGCCTTGTGGAATGGCGGATTTTATCTATGGCGGAGTGGTATTTGTTCAGATATGGCACAGGGTTTAGCTAAAGCAGAAGAATTATTAACCAATGGTTTAGTAGCAGCTAAACTCCAAGAACTGAGCCAGGTAGTAAATTCAGTATCAGCAGATATACCTGTTAGGGTGTCAACGACTTCTCCAAAATAGATTTTTGTTCCAACCAATCTTTACCTACCTGGATACTGATATCTGAGCCGAGGTTGCCAGTGCTTTCCACCCGGACTTCTCCAAATCCCAAAGTGCCGCGAATTGACTCGGCACTGTCACCATCTCCTTGTTGAGCGACAATGTGAGTTACATCTAGAGGTTCACCCCATGCCTTGGCCACATAGATATTACGATATCCAGATTTCTCCAAGGCTCTAATTAACGGTTGGAGGTTAGAGCGATCGCCACCTGTACTATCTTGAATTGCTACACGTAAAGAGCGGGGGTTAGTTGTAGTTGCCAGCTGTTCCTGTTCTGACTCCAAACCAAAGTGTTGAGACATCAGTTTCGCAATCCCATTTTTGTTGGGCAACCAATAGCTAGCATCATACTCATTCTTCTCGCTAAAGCGACCTGGCAGCATTAACATTTGCATATTAGAGCGATTTGTCCGCACCCCAAAACCCATTAGCGCCACTAACTCTTCAACAGTCAAGTTAGTATCAATGTGGTCTTTCACGACATCAAGAACTTTAGGTAATTGAGCAACAGTTGCTGGGTTGAGTGTTTGCTCCATCAAAGCACGCATGACCATTTGCTGGCGCTGAATTCGACCAATATCACCGAGTTCGTCATGGCGAAAACGTAGCAATTGCAATGTTTGGTCGCCATTGAGATGCTGCTTACCAGCCTTCAAATTGATGTACAAATGCTGAGAATCATCTTGATATTTCATATCTTTAGGAACGTAGACAGTTACGCCACCCAAAGCATCAATCAGCTTGCCAACTCCCAAAACGTTAATTCGGACATAGCGATCAATTCCCGCTCCTCCTAAGAGATTACTAACAGTTCTGGCAGTCAAAGCTGGCCCACCTTCAAGGTTAGCGGAGTTAATTTTTTTCACTCCATAACCCTCTATTTCCGTGCGGGTATCTCTGGGAATGGAGAGCATATTTATTTTTTTCGTCTCTGGATCGAATTTGACCAAGAGCATCACATCAGAAAGACCATCAAAGGAGTTTACTTGGGGTAGGTATTTGAGGTTTTTGGTTTCTTCAGGAGGGTTTTGGACATCTGGGGGAAGTACGCTCATTCCCATCACCAAAAGATTCACTGGACGAGTTAATTCTGAAAATCGCAGCACACCTCCAGAAATGCGATCGCTATCAAAGGCCGCCTCATCCTTTGGAGTTAGCTGGGCTTGTTGCAAAGGCGTACTGGTCAAAGACACCGCCAAAAGTGCCCCCGCTGTTGCAGATACCATCGCAATACCACCCATACCTACCCAAAACCACAGCCACCGTCCTGATGTCGAGTTTTGGGAAATTCTTTTATTAGACTTTGAGGCTTTTCCCGACTGGTTTTCTTCCGCCGAACTTCTTTGAATGGTCACAGACTTCCTCACACTTACTCACTAATCAAATTCAGTAATTTTGCAGACTAAAAACACCCAAACAAATCAACCCATAATAGCTAACTCTTAATTATCGGTGTTAACTTTTTTAATGTAGTGTCAACCACAACACTTATAGCAGCATTTATTCTTTTTTTGGGACAACTTGGAGATGTTTTACTGAAGTATGGCAATAATAAACTGGATTTGACTAGATATATAGATAAATCAGCCAGAAATTTTCCAAAATTCAGTAAAAACACCGACAATTTATCACCTTAAAAATTAAGATAAATACTTGCCAAGCACTCGTTCAGCTAAATTACTAAACCCTGGTAAACGACTAGATTTGCCCTGCATTAGGCGTAAAATCAACCAAATACTTACTAAAAAGTAACCTGACGTGAGAAAGCTATTGAGGAT
>NZ_JADEXF010000263.1 GCF_015207245.1 Nostoc cf. edaphicum LEGE 07299 | reverse complement strand
ATTAATGGAAACATTGACGGCTCAACAGCCTTCGATTTCCCATCCTCTCATTTCGCTAACCGAGTCAGAAATTAGCACAGCTGTTTCGGTCATCCAAAGAAAAAAAACTTTGAGCGAAATGGCAGCTTTTCCACTTATTGCTTTACAAGAACCAGATAAAGAAGAAGTTCTAAATTTTACACCTGGTAAAGTATTCCAGCGAAAAGCTTTTTTGGTAATCTATGAACGTTCAGAAAACAAAACCTTTGAAGGTATCGTTGACCTAAAAAGCAAAACCTTAAGTTCTTGGAAAGAAATACCGTCTGTTCAACCTGCGATCGTTAATTCAGAATATGAACTAGCAACTCAGGTAGTTAAAGCCGATCCCCGATGGCAAAGAGCGATGCAAAAGCGGGGAATTACCGATTTCGATCGAGTTAAAATCAGTTGGTGGTCTCCAGGAATTCTCAGCGAACAGGAAGAAGCAACAGGTAATCGTCTTTGTCGCGGCTTATCTTACTACAAAGGTAAAGGCTGGAACTATTACGGTAGTCCCATTGAAGGAGTCTTAGCAACAGTCAATTTAAATACGGGTAAAATTGCTAATTTTGTTGATAGAGGAAACGTACCTTTCTCTCAAGAAAACTGGGATTACGATCTCAAATCCTTGGGTAAATTACTGTCACCACTGAAAGCATTGAAAATACTTCAACCTAATGGTAGAAGTTTCCAGATAGAAGACAATGAAATTAGCTGGCAAGGTTGGAAGTTTCGCTATTTAATGCATCCTCGTAATGGATTAATGCTCTATCAAGTGACGCATAAAGATGGGGAAAATATTCGACCAGTTTTATACCGTGCTAGCCTCTCAGAAATGGTAGTACCTTATGGTAATCCTGAACCTACTTGGTCGTTCAGAAATGCCTTTGATGTTGGAGAATACAACTTAGGTTTACTAGCAAATACGATGGAATTAGGTAAAGAAATTCCCGGAAATGGCTTGTTGCTAAATGCTGTATTTGCTAATGAGCAGGGAGAACCTTATCAAATACCAGGGGTTATCGGTATCTACGAGCGCGATCGCGGAATGCTGTGGAAACACTATGAATATAATACTCAACGTAATGATGTCCGTCGCAGTCGAGAATTAGTCATGAAGATGACGGTAGCCATTGATAACTATGATTACAGCATCAATTGGATCTTTCACCAAGATGGGACTTTGGAAGTCCAAAATGAATTAACAGGTATCGTACTGGCGCAAGGAACGGCTGCCCAAAAGCAATCTGATGATGATTCCTATGGTCGGTTAATTGCTAAGAATATCTTTGGAGTGAATCATCAGCACTTTTTCAATTATCGCCTAGATTTCGATGTTGATGGTCAGGCTAATTCTGCGATGGAAATGAATGTGAAAGCTTTGCCGATGGATGAGAAAAATCCTTTAGGAAATGCGATCGCAGTTGCAGAAACCCCACTAGCTAAAGAAACGGCTGCTGTGCGCGATTTGGATATGAAAAGCAGTCGGAAATGGATGATTGTTAGCGCAGACAAAAAGAATGCTCTCGGTGCTGCGCCTGGATATATGCTGATGCCTGAAGGAAATTCGATATTTTTCCCTGTGGAAGGTTCAAAAATCCGTCAACGGGCAGAATTTGCAACTCATCACGTGTGGGTAACAAAATATAAACCTACTGAACTTTATGCTGGCGGAGATTATCCCAACCAAACTCAAGCTGGACAGGGTTTACCAAAATATATTGCAGACGATGAAGCTTTGATGGGTGAAGATATCGTACTGTGGTACACAATGGGCGTAACTCATATTCCGCGATCGGAAGATTGGCCCGTGATGCCTGTTCACCGAGTTGGCTTTAAGCTAATCCCTAGAGGATTCTTTAGCCGGAATCCCGCGATAAATTTGCCTGAGTAAAATATTTGTTGGCTCAAGTTTCCTGCCTTCAGGTTTTTTTTCATGTCTAAAGGCGGTAACTTGAATACTGATAAACTTATATAGTTCAAATACTGGCATTGGTTAAAATAGGATATCTAATGAACTTTCCAGAAATTAATATTCCCGGTGATGGAACACTGCACGCTCGTTTAATTACTTCCTTGGGTGAAATTGTAGTTCGTTTAGAAGAAGAGCGAACCCCCAACACCGTCAAAAATTTTGTCGGTCTAGCAACTGGAACAATCGACTGGAAAGACCCTAAAACAGGTCAATCTGGTAAAGGAACTCCAGCTTACGATGGAGTTCGCTTTCACCGGGTCATCCCTGATTTTATGATTCAGTGTGGCGATCCTCTGAGTCGTTATCCAGATATGGCCAACCGATGGGGTACTGGTGGCCCGGGATATCAATTTGAGGATGAGTTTCATCCTGAATTGAGACACACTCGTGCAGGTATCTTGTCGATGGCTAATGCCGGACGCGGTACTAATGGTTCACAATGGTTCATTACAGAAGCACCAACACCTCACCTTGACAACAAACACAGTGTTTTTGGTGAAGTTGTCCAAGGTCTAGATATAGTCAACAAGATCGCTAATGTGCCTACAACTAGAGATCGTCCAAATCAAGAAGTGGTGTTACAAAAAGTAGAAATTTTTCGGCAGTAATTAACACCCCGGTTTGTAGTAAGCACTTTAGTACTTAGAGGATGTTTTAAAAGTATTGGGCGAATAGAATTCGCTACTACACAAACAAAGTCCACCTCCGTGGACTAAGAAAAATTAAGGGTTTTTAACCTGCGTAGGCAGGTTTTGTCTGTGTAGCCGCGACTTCTAGTCGCTAGGGCTTTACTACAAACTTTTTTACCCATCGAGATTTTGTAGTCCCATCGCAATCTTACTGTGTTTTTCAATTTGCCCCATCACTTGTTTTGCGCGTTGAATAACTACGGCTGGTAAACCCGCCAATCTTCCCGCTTCAATTCCATAAGACTTATCAGCACCTCCTGGTTGAACTTGGTGCAAAAAGATAATTTGGTCGGGTAATTCTTTCACCGTCACCTGATAATTAGTCACATTCGGGATAATGCTAGCCAGTTCATTTAACTCGTGGTAGTGAGTGGCAAAAATTGTGCGCGATCGAATATCTACTGCTATATATTCTGCCACCGCCCAAGCTATAGAAAGACCATCAAATGTTGCTGTCCCGCGACCAATTTCATCTAATAATACCAACGATCTAGATGTAGCATGGTTGAGAATATTTGCAGTTTCATTCATCTCCACCATGAAGGTAGATTGACCAGTTGCTAAATCATCTACTGCACCGACACGGGTGAAAATACGATCGCATATTCCCAATCTGGCAAATCTAGCTGGTACAAAACTACCAATCTGCGCCATTAACTGAATTAATCCCACCTGACGCAAATAACAACTTTTGCCACTGGCGTTTGGCCCAGTAAGAATAATTAAGTCAGGATAGTCATTTGTCCTTTGTCCTTGGTCATTTGTTATTTGTTCTTGTTCATCTACTAATGACATAGGCGTTTCGCCTTCCCGCAGGGTATGACTAATGACTAATGACTCTTGACCCAATTGCGTCGAATTCGGCACAAAGAATCCCGCAGGTAAAGACTGTTCTACCACAGGATGACGACCATCAACAATGTTTATCTCCCTTCCAGGCAACATTTCAGGACGACAGTAACCTTGATGCACCGCCAACTCCGCCAAACCACACAATACATCCGCCGCCGCCACTGCACGAGACAGATTGCGAATTACTTCCGCCTCTTGTGCTACCTCTTCCCGCAATGCCGTAAAAATCTCATATTCCAACTGATTTAAATCATCTCGCGCCGTCAAAATCCGGGCTTCTCGTTCTTTTAAATCAGGGGTGATGTAACGTTCCTCATTGGTCAGAGTTTGCTTGCGGATATAGTTAGCGGGTACTTGGTCAGCTTTGGTGCGGGAAATACTGATGTAATAACCAAAGGTTTTGTTAAATCCTACCTTCAGTGTCGAAATTCCCGTCTTAGCTCTTTCATCAACTTCTAAATTGGCAATCCATTGCTGGTCTGCTTCTACAGTCGCCTTTCTTTCATCCAACAGGGGATTTACACTAGGGCGAATTAATCCGCCTTCTTTAATTAGTATAGATGGTGACTCTACAAGATGTGCGTGTAACTTTTGTGCCAATTCTTCCAATACACTTGGAACTTTCTGCAAAGCTTTGAGAAATGGAGAACGCGTCTCAACTACTAAGTTGGATAATTCCGGTAAGCGTGAGAGGGAATCTGCCAAAGCTACTAAATCTCTAGCATTAGCTGTACCAGAACCCGCCCTTCCTGTAAGGCGTTCCAAATCATAAATTTGGCGCAATAAGTGCCGTAAATCTTGACGCAGAGGCGTATTTTCCATCAATTCTTGGATGGTATCTTGCCGCGCCCGAATGCCTTTAATATCGAGTAGCGGTTGTAACAACCACCGCCGCAAAGCACGCCCACCCATTGCTGTACTAGTTTTATCTAACGCCCAAAGTAGGGAACCGTGAAAAGTGCCATCCCGCACGGTTTGGGTAATTTCTAAGTTACGGCGGGTTTGATTGTCAACAATTAGATAGTCGGTGACAGTGTAGCTGCGGAGTCTTTGAAGGGTGACAGGGTTTTCTTTTTGAGTATCTTCCAGGTATTCGAGAAGACCACCAGCTGCACGAACGGCGAGGGGAAGATGATCGCAACCGAGTCCTTCGAGCGATCGCACCTTAAATTTCTGCAATAATCTAGGTCTAGCTTCACCTTGGGAAAATGGAAGTTGCGATCGCAAACTATAGCAAAATGATGGTGGCAAACACTGGGGAAGATGTGGCGAAGTTTCTCCTGGACGCAGCAAGCTACCTAAATCGGGCGCATTTGTCGGAACCAGCACTTCTGATGGTTGCAAACGCATTAATTCTTGGGTCAAATGTTCTAAATCGCTACCTTGAGTTGTGAGAAATTCACCTGTAGAGATGTCTGCATAGGCTAAACCCCAATGATTTGCGGCAATTACTACTGCTGCTAAGTAATTATTGCGACTGGATTTGAGCATTCCTTCTTCTAGCAAAGTGCCGGGTGTAAGAATGCGTGTTACTTCTCGCCGCACTAATCTCCCAGCAGCTTCAGAAGCATCTTCCACTTGGTCGCAAATTACCACTGCATAGCCTTTTTCTACTAGCATTGTCGCGTAGCGTTCCCAAGCGTGATGCGGAACACCAGACATCGCCACCCGTCCTTGTTCCCCAGCTTGCTTACTAGTGAGAACTAATTCCAATTCTTGCGCTAGTTTGACAGCATCTTGGAAATAGCATTCAAAGAAATCTCCTACCCGATACAGCAATACCGCGTGAGGATATTTATCCTTCGTCTCGACATAATGCAAGTACATTTGACTTAGCTTACTGCGATCCACCTGTAGATGGTCAGAAATAAAAGTACTCGCGTCGGGTTTGGTAGATGGAGTTTCAGAGTGAGAGGCGGTCATAGATGCTATCGAGTTACGCACGGAAATTCCCCAATATCCGATGATAACGTGATGTGAAAGTTGAATGGCGATCGCTCAAGGATATTTTACTTTTATCTGAAAAATGTTAATTTTGATACAATGCAAAATTCCCAACTTCTTCATGAAGTCGGGAATCTGAGCAACTGAATTCAAAGAAAATTATTTCATATTCTAAATTTAGCAACCCCAAATTAAAGATAGTAGATGACTGGGGTTGCAAGTCAAAAAATATTACTCTTCTTCTTCCTCTTCTTCTTCTCCAAACACTGCGTCTATAAGTTCTTGTGCGCGTTCGTCTGAAATATTTAAAGCTTCTTGAAGTTCAGAGATATAATCTTGTTCGTTTTCGGGTACTTCTTCGTCAATCCCTACTACTAAGATAGCTGTGATGTATGCAGCTTCACGATAACCTCTATTGGGTAAGGATTCGATAGAC
>NZ_JADEXF010000262.1 GCF_015207245.1 Nostoc cf. edaphicum LEGE 07299 | reverse complement strand
TTAAGCATTTTTTCTCTTCTCTCTGTTTCCTCTGCGCCTCTGCGGTAGCCTTCGGCAAGCCGCTTTGCGTCTACGTTAAAAAAGTTGACTTTGACAAAGAGTTTTAGCCTTAACTGAACCGTATTGTAACCGAACCCTATTGCATTGGCATAACAGGTCGATGCATTGGCATAACAGGTCGATGCATTGGCATAACAGGTCGATGCATTGGCATAGCAGGTCGATGCATTGGCATAACAGGTCGATGCATTGGCATTGCAAGTCGATGCATTGGCATTACAGGTCAAGACGTGGGACAGCTTTAGAAAACTTTTGCGTACACCGTAAGCCTTGCTTGGGAGAGGGATTTAGATTCAGGAGTGCTGATTGCTGAGTAACCCCATAGATAAATCTAGAGGATTGAAGTAAGGACGCATTAAATATACGCTACGCATCTCGAAATAAATCTTTTTTTGTTTTTCCATACCGCATGTTGGGGCTTCAGACACTCGTTAGCTGAGTGCAATTATTACTTTTTTTACTCAGCACTCGTTACTCAGCACTCAGCACTGTTTTGGTGAGGGTTTCGATTCATACAAAAAGTCTATTGAAAAGATACCTCGTATTTGCCTCCACGTTCCAGGGCGCGTTTGTAAGCAGGTCGTCCATGAATGCGTTCGACAAATTCTTTGAGCTTTGGTCGTTTCTTGACCTCTTCGGGAAGCGCAGCGACTATTTCTAGGGGAAAGCTCATTTGGATATCGGCGGCGGTAAATTCATTGCCTACAAACCACGCATTTTTACGGAGTTCGTCTTCTATGTAGTCAAAGTGAAGTTTAATCTGGGGCGCGACAAATCCGCTAACCACGCTGCTGTCGCCTGCCCCAAAATTGTTCAATATCACCCGCATTACCAGTGGTGGCATTGCCGAGCCTTCGGCGTAATGCAGCCAATACTTATAGCGCAGATACTCTGGCGTACCGGATGCTGGGGCTAGCCGACCATTACCATAGCGCTCGACTAGGTATTCGATAATTGCACCCGACTCAGCGATCGCCAAGTCTGCATCTGTAATTACTGGTGATTTGCCGAGGGGATGGACTTGGCGTAGCGACTCCGGTGCCATCATTGTCTTGGCATCGCGTTCATAGAATTTGATCTCGTATTCGATACCTAATTCTTCAAGCAGCCACAGCACCCGCTGCGATCGCGAGTTGTTAAGATGATGCACAACTATCATAAAACGTTCCTCTTGTGGTAGCCGATTATTATCCGATCTCAGCTAATCTCCAACTGTATTATTAAACAGACGTTTCCAGCCTAACTCCCCTAATTGGGTGGTTTTCTGGTTTCTAATTGGTATAAGTTTGAGTTAGTCGGTTGGAGAAACTGGTGCATCTGCTTTTGCAAAAAGTGACGATAGACACACAGCCAATAATCGAAATAGTTGCTGCATAAAAACCTAATTTGTTTCATTTATGGCTTTAGTCATTGCTGGGGAACGTAGTGGGGTGGGTAAGACAACAGTCACGCTCACCCTTTTAGCATCTTTACGCCGTCGCGATCGCTTGGTGCAATCTTTTAAGGTGGGGCCAGACTACATCGATCCGATGTTTCATCAACACGTAACTGGTCGTGCTTGTCGCAATTTAGACCCTGTATTGACTTCTGAAGTCTACGTTCAGCAATGTTTTGCCCGTCATAGTCAACTGAGTGAATATGCCCTCGTGGAAGGGGTAATGGGGTTGTTTGATGGAATTTCGTCATTAGTCATTGGTCATTCGTCATTTGCAAAGGACAAAGGACAAATGACAAATGACAAAGAACAAATTACTGACTTTGCCAGTACGGCACACATTGCACGGCTTTTAGACTTACCTGTGGTGTTAGTGATTGATTGCAGTCGTTTATCTGGTTCTGTGGCTGCGATCGCGCACGGCTATCGATCTTTTGATCCCCGAATTAAAATAGCTGGGGTAGTATTAAATCGTGTGGGAAGCGATCGCCATCTCTCTCTGCTCAAAGATTCTCTAGAACCCTTACAATTACCCATTCTCGGCGTCATGCGGCGTCAAGATAATATCACAATTCCTGATCGCCACTTGGGTTTAGTACCCACAGCCGAACTTCCCGAACTCAATGCTTTAATCGATCGCCTTGCCGATTTAGGAGATACTTGCTTCGATTGGCAACGCTTATTACCTTTGTTAAAATCAGAACCCCTTTCTCCCTCTACTTCATCCTCCTTATCTGCCTCATTCCCAGTTAGGATTGCAGTAGCCCGCGATCGCGCGTTTAATTTTTACTACCAAGACAATCTCGATTTGCTGCAAGAACTTGGTGCAGAATTAGTTTTCTGGAGTCCCTTAGAAGATACTGATATACCAAAAGATATCCAGGGAATGTATTTTGGCGGTGGTTTCCCGGAAGTTTTTGCCCAGCAACTAGCACAAAATTCTAGCGTTCGTGATGCAGTGAAAACGGCAATACTTAAAGGAATGCCTACGGTTGCCGAATGCGGAGGATTGATGTATTTGTGCGAGCAAATTATTGATTTTGAAGGTAAATCTTGGTCAATGGCGGGAGTGCTACCAACATCTGCTGTGATGGGTGGACGTTTAACTTTGGGCTATCGTCGTGCTGTAGCTTTGCAAGATAATTTGTTAGTTAAGGCAAATACAACTGTTTACGGACATGAGTTTCATCGTTCCCATTTAACCTTAACTTCCACTCAGCCCCTCTTTGAAACTTCTCGCTACGATTGTGAAGAAAATATGGGATGCGAAGGATGGGGTTTACCTGCAAATATTCATGCTTCTTATGTTCATCTGCATTGGGGAGAAAGTAGAGAAATTCCCCAGCAGTTTCTTAAAGAATGTCTAAAAGTAGCATCTTCAGGAACGTGGATTTAAGCCAATACAGTTCAGATAACCCCAAAACCCTCATGTAGAGACGCGATAAATCGCGTCTTGATTTCAATACGGTTCAGTTAAGGCTAAAACCCTTTGTGAAATCAATTTTTTAACGAACCACAGAGGCGCAGAGAACCCAGAGAGAAGGAAAAAATGCTTAACTGAACTGTATTGGTCTTGATTTATCGCGGAGTATGGGGACAAATGAGAAACAAAAAGGCAGTGAGATAATTCACCGCCTCCTCTTGGATCAACTTATAACTCGATGTTAGTTTTGGACTTCAACCCAACGGCGGTAAAGCTTTTGAATTTGTTTGAGAAGCGCAGTATGAGCTGGTTGATTTGACTCATTCGGCTTCGCCATATCCTGCAATTGCGTCAGGAGTCTGGCTTCTTCGACAGCAACTTCACCATCGCTATAAATTAAGCCACTGATGGCTTCAATCAGATTTTCGCAATCTTCAAGACTGGGGCGATCGCCTAGATACTCCCGCACCCAGTCGTAGCATTCTTTTGGCTGCACAGGAACTAATTCGTACAGCCAAGGCTTAATTTCTGGATCGTTAGCTAAACCTTTTGCTTGAGCTATTTCGCGGAGATATTGCCGTTCTTCTGGCTGGATTCTGCCATCAATCCAGGCTGCTCCAATCAGGATTTTAACTAAGTTTTTGACATTGGAAGGGGAAACCATTGCTGCCTCCTCTGGTAGATTCAGGCCTCCACCAAATCGTACAATCCCAAACAGTATTCATTCGGAATTATTGGTTTTTCTTAAGCGCACCATAAAAAAACCATCCATATCCTGTCGATGGGGCCAAAGTTTAAACCAACCTTGAGGTGTACTCTCGGTAGAATCAGGTAACTCAACGTCAATAGGAGACTCAATTTGCCACTGAGGTGAATCAGCTAAAAACGCCGAAACTACTTCTTCATTTTCTGCTGGATGCAATGTACAGGTTGCATAAACTAGTACACCACCAGGTTTGACAAAAGTTGATGTATGTGTCAACAATTCTCGTTGCAGTACCGAAAGTTCTCGGACGGATTCTGGTGTCTGTCGCCAACGCGCATCAGCATGACGGTGCATAGTTCCTAAACCAGAACATGGAGCATCGAGTAATACCCGGTCTGCGGTGTTTTTAAATTGATTGAAGTGGCGGCTGTCACCAGTGCAAATTTGAATAGATTGTAAATTTAGCCGTTGAGAATTTTCTTGGAGTTTGCGAAGACGAGAAGGAGTGCGATCGCAAGCCCAAATTTTACCCTCATCTGCCATTAACTCAGCAATGTGGGTTGTTTTCCCCCCTGGTGCTGCACAGGCATCAATCACCACCTCACCTGGTTGGGGGTCGAGCAAATGACCTACCAATTGAGCGCTAGCATCTTGTACAGTCCACCAACCTTCTTTAAAACCCGGTAGTTTTTGAATTGACCCAGTATTACCAACAAATCGTAAAGCTTGGGGTAAATGAGGAATCCGTCTCACCAAAATACCGACAGATTGCAAAGCCGCCTCAACTTCTTCGATGGAAGTGCGAAGTGGGTTGATGCGTAAGTCGATTGTTGGTGATTGGTTCATCCATTCACACAGTTGTTCTGTCTCAGTCAAACCCAATTGCTCTAACCAAACTTGAATAATCCAGTCAGGAAAACTGTGTAAAATACCCAAGCGTTCCACCTGACTTTTCACATAATTTGGAAAAGTTAGCGCGAAACCTAACCCCCCAGCCCCCTTCCCTACTAGGGAAGGGGGAGAATTCAAAGCCTCTCCCCTAAAAGGGGAGAGGTTTGGAGAGAGGTTTTCCAGATGCGGTGAAAAGTCAGAGAATTCTACTGGATTTTCTGGAAGTTGTAACGGATCGCCCTTTATCTTCTCTGCAAGGCGGATGTATTGTCGTAATAAACCGTTAACAAAACCCGTAAGTCCAGAAAAACCGTTTTCTTTAGCGAGTTGGACGGTGGTATTAACAGCAGCTGAGGCGGGAATACGCTCTTGATAACGCAGCTGGTAAAAGCCTAGATGTAAGATAGTGCGGAGGTCTTGTGGTTGTTGATGAGATTTCTTTTTAGCGAGTTGATCGATGAGAGTATCGAGAGTGCGTTGCCTTCTGACGCTCCCATAAACCAATTCTGTCACCAAGCGGCGATCGCAATCAGGCAAATTAACTTTTTGCAGTACTCTATCTAGGGCAACATCAACATAAGCCCCCTTATGAACATCTCGTAGGGCGATAAAAGCTAATTGACGGGGGTTTGTCATGAAAACACGATTCAGGAGTCAGGAGGCTTTTGTATTCTAACTCCCAACTCTGCCAATTTTAGATTTCAAATTTTGGATTTTGGATTGAAGTAAAAATCTAAAATCTAAAATCCAAAATTGAATAACTCCTAACTCTCCTATCAAGACATATATGGGTCTACACTGGCGATTTCAAACTCACACGCTCTAGAAACCTGTTCTGCTGGTAATTTCCCAAAGCTGATTAATGGTAAATATGTGTGGTTTGCCATCAGTTCTTTTGCTAATAAGAACCCAGTGATTGTCCAAGTTTGATATTTCCTAGCTTGTTTCCCAATCAGTCGCCCTTTTTTCCCATCATAATACTCTGGCCATTCATCTGTACTAAGGCGTCCTTGGGCAGTTTGAATCGCCTTTTGTGCAAGATTTGTTCTATTAGTTTTTACAGCCGCCGCCGCCAACATCCACATTAAAACAGGCCAACTACCAGCATTATGATACGACCAAGGTATATTTTTGGGGTCACATCCAGTCACAATTCTGTATTCTTCATGTTCTAAAGCTGGGAAACAAATTTTCATTGGCATATCTCCCACCAAATCATCCCATCGTTCTTCAATGAGAGTCATAATCGCTTGTGACTGTTCTTCGGTAGCTAAGTCTGAAATGATTGCCATTAAATTTCCGAGTGAAAAGAAGCGAGTATCTAGCTGCGACGGGCCAACATTACCTGCTAGATAACCACCTTTTTTTGGTAGCCACTTATCTAATTCATAATAGGGAACAGAATCTACATATATAT
>NZ_JADEXF010000261.1 GCF_015207245.1 Nostoc cf. edaphicum LEGE 07299 | reverse complement strand
GTATTATTGAAGATGGGTAAACTTTATATTTGGTAATTTATGGGCATCGTTTTGAATTAAAGTTGCTTAGAATTATTACTACATTTTTTATTGAATTAAAGCTTTAAACCGCTCATTTTCCCGAATAACATCGAAACTAGAGTCAGTTTTTGCCGATTCATGCCATTTTTCAGAATTCAAATTAATTGCTCGTTGCAGGTTTTCCAGTGCTTGCTCAATATTACTTTGAAGGGCATAACAACAAGCTTTGTTGTAGAAGGCAATATCATTATCAGGTTGAAATTTCAGTGCTTGGTCTAATGATGTGATCGCTTCTTCATAGCGTCCCAAAATACCTAGCGCAATACCCTTGCTATTCCAAGCTTCGTGGTCATCAGGTTGAAATTTCAGTGCTTGATCGTAGGATGCAACTGCATCTTCATAGCGTCCCAAATCATTTAGGACAATGCCCCGTAAATACCAAGCATTGTAGTCATCAGGTTGAAATTTCAGTGCTTGGTCGAATGATGCAACTGCTTCTTCATAGCGTCCTAAATTGCCTAACGCAACGCCTTGCCAATACCAGGCATCATAGTCATCTGGTTTGAGCAACTGAGCTTTTTTGTAGTCAGATACAGCTTCTTCATGCTGTCCTAGTTGAGCTAATGAGTAGGCTCGACCATTCCACAGTATATGGTTATCTGGTTTAATTTCTAAGGCTTTGTCATAGTTAAAAATTGCTTGTTCATAGCGTTTCAAATTGACTAATGCGTAGGCTAGTTTCCACCAAGCTTCATAGTTATCAGGTTTAAATTTCAGTGCTTGGTCGTAGGATGCGATCGCCTCTTGATAGCGTCCCAAATCATCTAATGCAATGCCCCGGTTGTACCAAGCTTCGTAGTCATCAGGTTTAAATTTCAGTGCTTGGTCATAAAATGCGATCGCTTCTTTATTGCGTCCTAATTTGATTAATGCATAGCCTTGCCAGTTGCTAGGTTCGTGGTAATCTAGTTTAAATTTCAGTGCTTGGTCGTAGGATGCGATCGCTTCTTCATTGCGTCCTAAATCATCTAGCGCATAGCCCCGATTGTACCAAGCTCGGTGGTAATCTGGTTTAATTTTCAGTACTTGGTCGTAGGATGCGATCGCGGCTTCAAATTCGTCAGCAGAATGTAACAACCTGCCCAGTTCATATTGTAAACTTGCCTGAAGATTCTCTGATTGATGTTTTTCGGTCAGCAACTCTTGAATTTCCAAGACTTTCTCAATTTTTTGTTCTAGACTGAATTTTAAATATTCCTTATAGTCTCCTTCCAACAGCAGACGATTTGATTTTTGTTCTACGACTTCTGGCGTTGTAGGTAATTCAAACACCCCAGAACGCCAATCAAAAAAATCTGGGGCGCGATGAATAAAATAGTTTATCGAAAATGAACGCAAAAGAAAAACAAAGCTAATTGGAAAATCATCTCTAAAGCGTTCTCGCTGTTTGTTTAAGTGATTTAGAATATGCGGAACACTGGTTAAATTACTAAATTGTCCTTCGGTAATTTCCCCAAAACTTCTTTTTTCATATTTATATAAAGAATATTCCAGACCTTTAATTAATAAAATATCAATTTGCTTGTCTTTAATAAACTCTGCTACTGGCTGATATAAATTATCAATCGACTCAACCAATCGCAAAACCGCAATCTTTTTCTGTGTAATTTCCTGGGGAAGTTTGATAATGAACTTGTCTGCTTCCTCAGATGTACATTGGACAAAAAACAAACCAAATCCTGATTTCCGCTTCAGTGCGCGAAGCAAGTCTTGATAAGCTTCTTCTGGTTCTGGGGGTAAATCATCATCCCAATCACTTAAATTTGGGTTCATGAAAGTTTTACTACGGCTTCTTTAAATTCTGGAATTCCTTGAATCAATGGATGAATATCATACCAACGCTGCATCTCTCCATCATCATCCAAATATCGGTATTCTAAAAGACTGCGGTTATACATCAAACTTCGATACAAGTCATCATTAATAATACGTTTAGAAGAAGACACTTCTGCTAACAGACACCATTGATGATTTTCCACAGCACGGCGAAAAGTATCTCTAGCTTGAGTAATTGCTCGTCGCACCGCCTTTTCTGAAACAGGTAACTCTTCAGTGCGTCCAATGGCATCTTGAGTTAACAATAGCAAATTCCTTACATGACCTCCACTCATCAAACAGAGTCTTTCTAAGGTTTGGGGACTATCAAAAATTTCCTTCTCTAGTGATAGTTCCGGTGCAATTTGCCGGACTCGCTTGTTAATTACTTCTTTAACTTTCTTGAGTCCTGGCTGGTAAACTTCCCCCTTGAGAGTGTTTACCATAATCATCGGCAAAATTTGGGGGTCGCCGTAGATATCTCTGAGGTCTGTTGCCCTGGTAGAATAAACCATTGAAATCGGGACAGTGTAAATCAAATGGCAATCTAAAGCTTGGAGTTGTTCGCTGCGGTCTAAAAAGACTTCCTCATAGTTGGTGCGTTCTCCTTCTTTGACTAACACCATCCGGTCTAAATTATCGACAATTACCGCCAGTTGAGTTTTACCCGTAGGTAAGTTCTTTTTTGCATCCGCTAGAAACTCATTCAACACCTGAATTAAAGTGACGGTGTAAGGATCAATTTTTTGGCGAATCTTCTGGCGTAATTCCGGAACGGCCCTTAAATTTGCGGTCAACTTGGCAAACTGAGCAAGTTTGGCTTCTACTCCCAGGCTCTCAAACTCTATGGGAGTCTGCGCCAAATCTTTTAAATCTTCCCAACGACTTTTTAACCAGTTGAGTATAGGATCGGGACTGGCAATTTCTTTCAAATCTTTGAGCAAACGGCGGGTACAGGCGAGGAGAATATCTGTATATTGGGCATCTTCAGAATCGATATCCTCTTCATCAGCCGCAAAATAGACAACATAAAATTTCCGATTTTCTAAATACTTCTTTAACCTGAGTAATTCTGTAGACTTCCCCGCACCTCGATGACCAGAATACAATTGGCAAGTATTTGTATTTGCCAATTGCATCCGATTTCCCAACTCTTGCAAAATATCCGCATCTCCCCGCACATCCTGACAATCTACATATTTTGGATCGCCTGCGGGTAAGGGTTCAAAAGGGTTAAAGGCGTTGTAAAGGTTTGCGAGTAAGTCAGTACTATTAACCATAGGTAAAAAATATAGCAATGATGCTCATAATAATTGAGATCATACAGAATTGAGGTAGATGAATCCAGTTCAAATACTCGTCAACGGAGTTCAGAGGTGGATGAACGCACCTCAAATACTCGTTAACGGAGTTCAAAGGTGGATGAATCCAGTTCAAATACTCGTCAACGGAGTTCAGAGGTGGATGAACGCACCTCAAATACTCGTTAACGGAGTTCAAAGGTGGATGAACGCACCTCAAATACTCGTCAGCAAAAAAAACTACTACGAGATGACAAAATCTCTACTTCCCTATTCTTATAAAAGAGAAACTGGGGTTAGAGTCTTGCGCCAGCGTTTCACTGCTGTTTGTAATTCTCCCGATAACCAGCTATCAAATTGCGGATAAACTGGCGATCGCGCCATCAACTCCCACCCCGCAGGCTGTAAAATTTCTCTTAATGCCTGTTCCTGAACATGAGGATAATCAGGATTCACCTCATCTTTTGGCCCTATTCCACCCAAATCTCGCGCACCAGCTTCGATACAAGCGAGTAACCATCGGTCATCTTTGACTAAATTGGGTGGAATTTGAATAGTAATATCTGGCGGTAAAATCTGACGTGCTTTAGCAATTACTTCTGGTAAATGATGAGGGTCAAAAGGTGGTGCATCAAAGGTTTGCTGATATCCTGGACTATGAGGTTGCAAGATAACTTCTTGAATATGGTGATAACGTTGATGCAGTTGAGATATAGCTATTAATGTTTCCCAGCAATCATCAGCTGTTTCCCCAATTCCCAACAGTAACCCAGTTGTAAAGGGAATCTGCAACTCTCCCGCCCATTGCAATTGCTGTAAACGAACTTCTGGTAATTTACTCGGTGCGTGCCGATGTACACTATTTAACAATGTTGGCGTTAACTGTTCCAACATCAGCCCCATCGAAACATTCACACGCTTGAGTTTTTCCATCTCCTCAAAACTCAGTGGCCCCGCGTTTGTATGAGGTAAAAACCCCATTGAAAGCGCTAATTCACACAAATCATAAATCCGCCTAAACCACGCCTGACGCTTTGGCGAATTTGGATGCACTTCACCGCTAAGTATGAGAATTTCACAGACTTTTTCGCTTTGAAGTGGTTTTAAAATACTGTCTGCATCTGAAATACTCATCCAGGGACTTTTACCTGGTTCACTGCGAAAGTTGCAGTAGCTACACCGATTAAAACACTCGTAAGTGGGAACGATTGTATAAGCAGGGCTATAAGTGACAAGACGAGAATTATTAATTGGCATAAGCAGAATAAATTTGCTCTTAGTAAGCAGCCCCAGACTTATTTTAAGGGCTGGGGACACTGACTACAAACCTTGAATTATTCACATCCACTTATTTATTAGAAAAACAAGAACTATTTCGCTTTATAAATTTCTGGTAACTGCCACCAAGGAATATGAGGATACTCATGATGTTCCTCGTGGTAGCCGAAATGATAGCAAGTGATAAATGACCACCAAATTGGACGGCTAATCGTTTGGGCACAATGAGGCTGAATATAGCCTTCGCTTGGTTCGCTATGTGGAAGAAAAGTACCAAAATAAAACAATTGGAATGAACTTAAAAGTGAAGGAAGTACCCAAAAACTTATTAGATTAGCATGGGGGATATGAAGGATGTGATTACCAAATTGATAAATAAGAGTCACAGCAATAATTTGTCCCCAACTCCAGTAACCTTTCATAAAATGGAAATACCAAGCAAAGAAGTTTTTGTGTTTACCATTATGAAAATCTGGATCTATTTTAGTTGCTGGATTTTGGTGATGTAACCAATGCTTTTTTAATAATTGTTTGTATGGTAAAAGACCATAAAGAGATAGGGTTAATGTCCCAAAAAGATGATTAATTTTGTTATTTTGGGGAAATACTACCCCATGCATAGCATCATGAGATGTAATAAATAATCCCGTATATAAAAATGTTTGCCAAGCTATGCCAGGCAATAATATCCAAAGTTTTAACTTGGAAATATCAAGGGTAAGTAATAAACTCAGACTAATGATCCATGCACTAACAATGGCAATAGCAATGAAAAGTCCTTTAAACTGAGATTTACTTTTCACTACTGAAGTCAATTCTGCTTGATGACTGGGTGGTTGCTCTAACTCGATCACACTTTTACTCCGCCTAGCATTCAGGTGAAAATTCCAAAAATAAAATATAGTCATTACAAATACAACTAACTACTAGCGGGAAAACTGTGTTAGTGGTAAATGTTTTACACTGGACAATGCCAATGCTCCCAAATATGTATAAATATTAAGATACTTTAACTATTATTACACAAGCAGATGCTATTCTAAAAACTGTTTTCGGTTTAAAGGTTGGATGATAAGGGTGAAGACACTGGTAAAATTTAGTATTTACTATAACCAGTGCCTTGTATTTGATACTTTGAATAGAATCTAAGCCTGCTACAAAGACGCTCATTCCTTAACGGTGAGTTTAAGAAATCAAGTGAAGTACGTCCCGCACGACGCTATAACCATTGAGATCCCAAAGTAGGTAAGCTAAAAAACCGATCATAGCCAAGCGACCGTTCCAAAGTTCAGACTGAGGAGTTAACCCAAGTTCACCAGCATTGCGGTCTTTGCCATTGTATGCAGTTTCAGTTTTATCACTAGGATAAAGTGCCATTGTGAAGTTTCCTTAAGAAGCTAATTACACTGTTCATATTACTTAAATTACCCATCTGGCGCTATCTGTCTCTAGTCCTAAAGT
>NZ_JADEXF010000260.1 GCF_015207245.1 Nostoc cf. edaphicum LEGE 07299 | reverse complement strand
GGTTAGAAGTTATGAGTTATGGCGGGTTTGATATGAATAGACCAGAGCAATGCCCACTTTACAAGTGACTTACGCCGCGAGTAGCTTTTTCTGAGCGAGCTTTTTTAGTAGAAGTTGGCGGTATAAAGCTACATATTGCGTAGTATATTAACTCTACCAATTTGAGATTTTGAATTTTGGATTTGAGATTGAAGGAAAAAGTGTTCGACTGAGCGCTCACGCTGAAGTCTCAAATCCAAATTGAATGACTCGTAACTCCTAACTTCTAATTTTTACCCCTAACTTATTGCTGCTTGTGGAACTATCCTGTAAATCGGAATACGCAATTCTCGCCTTATTAGAGATGGCCTCTCATTACGAAAGCGGCGAACCGCTGCAAATTCGACAAATTGCAGCACAACAAAACATACCCGATCGCTATCTGGAACAGCTACTAGCAACCTTGAGGCGTGGCGGTATAGTTAAAAGTCAGCGTGGATCAAAAGGTGGCTATCTATTAACGCGAGAACCCCGAAAAATCATCCTTTTTGAAATTTTGGAATGTTTAGAAGGCTTAGAGGCGCGGGCTGGTGAAGAAAACATTAATTCCAAAAGCATAGACAGTTCAGTTATAGAAGAAATTTGGCAAGAAGCAAGTCGCGCGGCAAATTTCGTCTTCCAAAAATATACGCTCCAGGATCTTTGTGAAAAACGAGATTCGCGGCGGCAATTAGATATCATGTACTACATTTAGTCAAGGGTCATTTGTCATTAGTCATTTGTCATTTGTTGATGACTAATGACCAATAACAAATAATGAATAATTAAGGACTAATTTATGCGGATAGCTCGTAACATTACAGAACTAGTTGGTCGTACCCCTCTAGTGCAGTTAAACCGAATTCCTCAAACAGAAGGATGTGTTGCAGAAATTGTGGTGAAACTGGAAAGTATGAACCCATCGGCATCAGTCAAAGACCGGATTGGGGTAAGTATGATTAACGCTGCTGAAGAGGAGGGGCTAATTACTCCTGGGAAGACAGTATTGGTAGAACCCACTTCTGGAAACACCGGTATTGCCCTAGCAATGGTAGCAGCAGCAAAGGGTTATCGATTAATTTTGACAATGCCAGAAACGATGAGTGGAGAGCGTCGGGCAATGTTGCGAGCTTATGGAGCAGAACTGGAACTAACACCAGGAATGGAAGGCATGAGTGGGGCAATTCAACGAGCGCAGCAAATAGTTAATACTACACCAAATACCTATATGTTGCAGCAGTTCCGCAATCCAGCCAATGCAAAAGTGCATCGGGAAACTACGGCAGAAGAAATCTGGGAAGATACCGATGGACAAGTCGATATTATTGTGGCAGGAGTTGGTACAGGTGGTACGATCACTGGTGTAGCAGAAGTGATTAAAGCACGCAAGCCTAATTCCAAGGCGATCGCAGTTGAACCAGCCAATAGCCCAGTTTTATCTGGGGGACGACCAGGCCCCCACAAAATCCAGGGAATTGGTGCTGGGTTTATTCCCCAAGTTCTCAAGATAAAATTGATTGATGAGGTGATTACCGTCACCGATGAAGAAGCGATCGCTTATAGTCGGCGTTTGGCAAAAGAAGAAGGGCTACTATCTGGTATTTCCAGTGGAGCAGCTTTATGTGCAGCAATTCGCGTCGCCCAACGTCAAGAAAATAAAGGACGTTTAATTGTAATGATTCAGCCCAGTTTTGGTGAGAGGTATTTGAGTACACCGTTGTTCCAAGACTTAGAGGCAAGGTTAGCCGCTAGCGTTAGTTAACGCTACATTGAATTAATGGTCAATTATAACCACGTTTCTAACCATTACGAAACTCTCAAAGTTAGTCCAAGTGCAAGCCAAGCGGAGATTAAGCAAGCTTATCGCCGCTTGGTTAAGTTGTTTCATCCTGACAGTAATCAGGAAACAGCCGATCGCGAGCAAATTATCCGCATCAATGCAGCTTATGAGGTCTTAGGCGACAACCAAAATCGCCGCAATTATGACAAAGAACTGCAAGATGACTCCCAAAAATTAAATAGCGATCGCCAACAGCGTACAGCATCAGCCCAACAGCATTACCAGACAAGACGAAAAACTGGACGGGATGTTGACGAGCAAGTTGAAGAATGGCTACGCCAAGTTTACCAACCAGTAAATCGCCTGCTTTGTACCATTCTTTATTCGTTAGAAGAACAAATGGATCAATTAGCTGCCGATCCCTTTGATGATGAGTTGTTAGATGAATTTCAGGAATACTTAAAAACCTGTCGAGATGACCTCAAGCAGGCACAAACTACTTTCCGCTCCCTACCAAATCCCCCCAGTCTCGCAAGAACGGCGGCTCACCTCTACTACAGCCTCGATCAAGTAGCAGATGGACTCGATGAATTAAGTTATTTTCCTTTGAACTACGACGAGCGTTATTTACACACAGGTCATGAACTATTCCGCATAGCTACGAGATTGCACTGTGAAGCACAAGCTTCTGTTACATAATTATTGGTCATTGGTCATTGGTCATTAGTACATACCCCGTCTCTTGTGATACCCTAAGCTTACTTTTTTTATGGTGCGGCGGAAAAACTTTGTTTTTCATCGGACTAATTCAAACCACGTTAAAGAGTGGGTCTGGCTTTTCTTGGACAAATGACAAATGACAAATGACACATAATTTAGGAATTAGTTTATGCTGTAAACAGAAAAAGATTAAGAAATTTTAAATTCTGCTCATAGTGTACTCATGCAATGCATTGTTAACCGCCGCGCCCAGTTTTCAGCAAGTCATCGTTATTGGTTGCCAGAACTGAGTGAAGCTGAGAATATTGAGAAATTTGGTGCTGGTACTAGATTTCCAGGACACGGACATAACTATGTCTTATTTATCTCCCTAGCTGGGGAATTGGATGAATATGGCATGGTGTTGAACTTGTCTGATGTGAAACACGTAATTAAACGGGAAGTTACCAGTCAATTGGACTTCTCTTATCTCAATGATGTGTGGGCAGAATTTCAACAAACTCTGCCTACCACTGAGAATATTGCACGGATTATCTGGCAGCGGCTAGCACCTCATTTGCCTCTAGTCCGTGTGCAGTTATTTGAACATCCTGAACTTTGGGCAGATTATATGGGAAACGCAATGGAAGCCTACCTCACCATCAGTACTCACTTTAGCGCCGCCCATCGGCTAGCTCATCCTAAACTCAGTAAGGAAGAAAACACTGAGATTTATGGTAAGTGCGCTCGTCCCAACGGTCACGGACACAACTACCATCTAGAAGTCACTGTCAAAGGAAAAATTGACCCGCGTACTGGCATGATTATAGATTTAGGTGCCCTGAATCAAGTGGTAGAAGATTATGTGTTAGAGCCATTCGATCACACCTTTTTAAACAAAGATATTCCCTACTTTGCAGAGATTGTACCGACTGCGGAAAATATCGCACTTTACATTAGTAATTTACTGCGATCGCCTATTGAGGAATTGGGAGCTAAACTTCACAAAGTAAAATTGATTGAAAGTCCGAATAACTCCTGCGAAATCTACTGCACCGAGTCTGAATCAGATTCAGTCAATGCATCCGCGAATCAGCCAGTATTAGCACAAGTTTAGCTAATTGCAAATTAGGCATAGGACATAGGGAATTTAAATCGTCCCCATGCCCATGCCCAACTAAAAAAGTTTACTTACTAAACAATTAAAACCTGGTAGCAAAGGACTTGTCAGTTCATCTTGATTAAATAAAGTAGCTGCTAACTTTAATGCAGCCTGTTCGCGTCGATAAACCTCAACTTTGTTTTGTACAGAATCGCAAATCCAATATTCTTGAACTCCTTGCACCGAGTACAGCTTTAGCTTTGTTTCTTTGTCGCGTTTTTCGTTTTTTTCGCCGGGCGATAAAACTTCTATTACTAACTCTGGTGCGCCCGTGAGATGTCCAGCCTCATCTAGCAAGTGTTTTAACCGTTCATGACTTGCCCACACCACATCGGGGATCACATTGTCAGAATCTGAAAAAATAATTCCAGGTGCGATCGCAGCTTCACCTAAATCAGTTTCATCTGACCAAATCTTAAGAACTGTAACAATATTGCCACAACTTGATTGATGATCCCAACTAGGTGATTTAGTCACAAATAGTTCTCCATCAATAATCTCATAGCGATTTCTGCGATCGCTAGCAAATAGCTCTAGATCAGCAGTCGTCCAACGCACTGGAGTTGTTTGCATAGAAACCCCCTAGCCTTTTCCTAAATCATATTTTAAAAATACCGACGACGGGCGGAATGTCGCAAATAGCGATAAATGCCCCACGCTAAAACTCCTAAAAAGAGATTTAGTAAAAAGCGACTAAATATAAACCACAAAATATCAGTGTCAAAAAACTTTGACGGACTCAAAGGACTAACAGTCCTGACTAAGAGAAACAGCCCAAAAATAGCATTTCCGCCCAGTACGAGGGCAAACAACACTAAACTTCTTTGCCAGTAACGGTGCTGGGGTGTACGTTCTGAAACCAGGGTAATTACAGGTTTACCTTGCACTTTTCGCAGTAATTGTTCCAGCCGCCAAAACATCCACAACAGAAATGGAAATAAACCGTAACTCAGGAAACGTAAGGGTAATGAGTAACCCCAAGCACTAGATAGGACATTAACTAGGGCATGACAGATTACAGAATTTAGCCAAGCCCTAAAAATAAACTTTTTGTCGCGATTTAAGCGATTTTTAGAAGAAATATAGATTCCTAATGCATATCCCCAAGGTGCAGAGAACATCGCATGGACTGGCGTGCCGATAGTACGTTCAAAAACTGATGCTGTACCGTGGAAAAAGTAAATCCAGTTCTCTTCGGCAGTGAATCCAAGGGAAACGGCGATCGCAAAGAGGAAAACCGTAGAGTGAAGTAATCGATACTTGCGTTGCAGATAGTAGCTTGGGATAACAACCGCAGCCAACTTGCAGCCTTCTTCAATTGGGCCTATTTCCACAAGCTGCCGCAAGGCTGTACCAAGAAGCGTTCGCTTAATCTGATGCCAGTCCACAAAAGAGTTCGCTACATTTTCAAAATCCCATTCGAGTCTAAGGGCTAAAAAACCAGATATTGCCCCAATGATAAAGAACATCAGTAACTTTAACAGAGGTGGGGCAAATGGCATCCGACAGTAGTAGTAGCCTAGCAGCAGTAAGGGTGGTATTGCTGCCCACAACAGTAGAGATAAATCAACCACTCACCTGAGCAATTACTGTACGGTGACGGTGGGTATTGTTAGCGATCGTGGGAGCTTGGAAACCCGCCTCAACAATAGCTTGCTCAATGTCCAAAGCAAAATATTCATCTAAATACGGTTCAGTACTTTTGAGCAAAGTCAAAATGTAGGCTGGCATTTTCTTGTAAACTTCAGATTTGGGATTCATATCCATAATTGCCAAGTAGCCACCCGGACGCAACACGCGCCGCATTTCAGCTAAGATTTGTCGGGTTGCTGACTGGGGTAATTCGTGGCACATCAGGAAAATGGAAACTAAATCAAACGAGGCATCAGGTAGCCCAGTAGATTCAGCTTGGGCATGAAGCCAGTTAATTTTAGCTTGACGTTGCCCAGCGCGGTAATTGGCAACGGCTAAAAAATAGGGAGATAAGTCCAAGCCTGTAATTTTGGCATGAGGATAAATTTCTTGCATGGTAAATGTACTCAAACCCACACCACAAGCTAAATCTAGGATGTATTGGGGTTGATTGGGGATTTGCGCTTTGAGAATATCGTGGTAACTTTGGCGCAGTTTAGCATCTCCTTCTGCTCCAGCGTCTTGCCAAATTCCAGCGTGGACAGTACGAGCCGCAACTTCTAGTTCCCAAGCTGCTTTCCAACTGAGGTCTCCACCTTCGTAAGCATGGAATGGCCGCAAGTAGTATTCTGGGTAGGAAAGCTGAGGATTTTCTACTTGAGCTAGATC
>NZ_JADEXF010000259.1 GCF_015207245.1 Nostoc cf. edaphicum LEGE 07299 | reverse complement strand
ATATTGTAGTCAGTACGGGAAAGCTTTTCTAAGTACACTTCCCGAATTCGGGAAACTTGCGCCTTTACCTGTTGTACCTCCGATATTTGATTACCTGGAACTTGTTGCTTCCATCCAACCATCAATGCAACCGCCCCAATAACAGACAGCGCACTAACAGTTGAACAAACCGTCCACAGGGTAACATTTACCTTTTTCTTTCTGCGACTTGGCTGTTTATTTCGTACAGGTGTAGGAGTAAACATAATTTACCCCTCACGTATTATCAACAACCAACTGCAACTGAGGGCGCTTGTTTAACTCTCGCGCGATCGCAATTCCCGCACCACCCACAACTATCCCGGTTAGTAGCAACAGAGGATGCAAGGCAAGGGTCGCCCCCACTCCCAATAATTGTCCCACCATCCCAGAAACACCCAGGTTCATTAACAAACCACCTGCCGTGTTAACCAAAAAGTCAAATGCTGCACTCATACCTGCTCCCTGGCAATAATGCGACTAAAATCAGTAATTCCCTTGATGAGAGAAAAGTTGATTAGGTTTTTTGTTCGTCCCTGGTAAACCAAATTATTACTAGTGCCAGAATCAAGCCAACTAATTCACCTATACCCACACCAATCAAAATTGGTTGAATACTCGGAATTTCCTGTCTCTCTTGAGTTGGGGGAACTGCTACCCACGTCCCAATCACAGTCCCAGCTACTACTGAAAGTAAATTTATACCAACTGCCTGGGTAGATGTCTTTCTCAAGTTGAGTAAACTCTCATCCCGTATTTGATAGCAGATGGGTAGCATTTGAGCTACTATTTCTTCGGAGATTGCGCGGTTTTCGGCTGCGAGGACTTCAACTGTCTCGGCTGCGGTGTCGATGTACCGACTAACAGTGGATGAGTCTCTTCCCCCCAGTTCACTTTGCTGAAAAAATCGTTATCGATGCGCGAGTTAATTCGCTCTTGCGCTTCATCGTAACCAGGTGGAACGGAAGTATTACCTTCACCAAGTAAACTGCTGCCATGAAAAACAAATTCTTCTAGAGCAAGTGTGGAAGATTCAAGCACCACCTTATGGCGTAATTCCCCTAACTGAATACCCCTATCTGCATCTCGGTAAAGTATTCCTACAAAGCTGTCGGGCAAAGCTTGTTCTGGGTCTATTCCAAATCGCTGTTTGATGTACTCGCGCTTGTCGAACTTATGTTCGCCTACTTCTGATTTGCGATCTGCGCTTCGCAGCAGCGCTTCGCTATCGCGCATTGCAATCAAGTGCTGCGCTGCTTCTTCAAGGGACATACCTTCACGAGAGGCTATCTCTTTGAGTTGAACTAGCTGCTGCTCAACAGTTTCGTCAAGTGTATCATTTGGCTGCAAAGCTAAATCCAACAACCGACAGCAGGTACGTACTATATCAGGCGACACCTGCAAAGTCTCTGCCACTTTGTTGATATGCTTCATTTCGCTCAATTCTCCTAATTACTGCTTGCACAATTGGGTTATTTTTTTCTTCATCAGATATATGCTTAGTCAAAAAATCATAAAGGCTTACGTCATTGACTTTTTGTAAATAAGCATCTAAGCCACCAGCAGGAATCACCTGCTGTAAATATTCCTCACAAGTCAACCGCCGAATCTTGATAGCGACGTAGAAAACATCCGCAATCTCGACTGTTGTTGCATCAAAATATCCTCCCCGCTTTCGTGGTTTGACTATACCAGCATAGGGATACCACCGTTGTAAAGCGGCAATAGAAATCCCATATCTTTCGGCAAGTGTTTTCTGGGTGTATATAACGTTTTCACATATCATCAAACTCAATTCCAACTGAAAGACTTCATCAATTGAAAGCAAATTAAACTAGCACCTTACCAAACTGCTTGTAAATTAAAAAATAATTTACAATTTATGTCACTTTAGTACAGGTATAGCTCAACTCAGATACAACTAATCTTCAGTTACTCTCCTACTGAACTGCACACTTGCCAAGTTACACACTGCCTATTGATAATGCAAGCACGTTTGTATATATGATTAAAAAAATAGAAAAATTACTTTTTTAGTAAAAAAGTACTCTAACAGAAATATATAACGCTATATATACCTAATAGCCTGTGACAAGTTCATCGGACTTTTACCCATTTATTCTTGTTGAGAAATAGCCTGCTGCTGTTTCTTTATCGCACGCGCTATCAAAGGAGCTTTTTTTTCTAATCCTTGTAGAGTCAAATCTCCATCCAAATAAAGTTGATACCATTGTTGACGCTGGCGCAAGGCTCTTTCATCATCCCGTAACCGCAACCGTTCCAAAGTAAATTCTGCCTTTTGACGTTGTTGCGGAGGAACTTTATCTGTTAGTACTAATTGTAGAGAAGGAAGCAAAATTTCAAACCAATCTTCTCCCAAATCAAAAGGGTCAAGTACCTGGTCATCAAGTGTACCTTTACTACTATTAATCCAAGCAGAAGCAAAGCGTAAATTGCTCCATTCGTAAGCTAAATTGCGATAATTTTCACGGCTGCGATAATGGTCTACTGTACCAACTGGTTCATACATAACGCTATAGCCACACAGATTATTAAATCCATCAGCTAAATCACTTTTGAAAGGCGACCAATAATCTCTGGTTCCTTTTTTAGGGTTTGGATTTTTTGCCAACCAAGCATTTCCTGGTTGTCGCACTTTTTTATCAAAATCAGGTGGTTCTGGAGGAGGATTAAATGGCATCATTGTAAGAATTCAGGAGTCAGGAGTCAGAATTCAGAATGGAATTAGCATAACCTGTTAGTAATTTACTAACCTCCTCAAGTTGAAGCATTAATCCTGATGTGTCACCGTAGTCAAGGTATGAGTGAAAGAATTAGATAGTAGCGGCATTCCTCTACAGAGCCTTGTGCAATGTTCATAAACCGTACTTTGTCTGTTGCTCCCTTTTTCTTGAATCCTTCCCTACGGGACGCTCCGCGAACAGATATATTTGCTGGAATAGAAATTGCTGCTCGTCTAAACTGAGAGGTAAGCCCATAGATTTCCGTTTTAGGAAATTGACCTGTAAATTGATATACACATAAAACAAACTTATGTGCTTTCTGCCAAACTATCAAGTCTTGGAATGTCTTGGCTGGTTGTCTCATTTATTCTGGCTCCTGAATTCTGACTCCTGAATCCTTACTTATCATCTGTGTTATACCCCTGATAATCCAGAATTTCTTTTCTCCGTTGTAACTATCCAACGGGGCCAAAATGGGTCATGTCCTGGTAAAACTCTTTGAAGTTCCTGATGAATTTGTGTTGGTATTCTCAGATTTTCTGGAAACTCATTCATATCATCATCACGCATCCAAGCCTCTGCTGCTTCAATTGCGATTTCTGCTTCTTTGGAACGGGCTTGTTTGAGTCCAAAAATGTCTGAGGTTAACCATCCAACTATGTCCCCTTGTTTTGACCAAGGTACTTCGTCAAGGCTAACCTCTGTATCTTGTAATTTAAATAAAAATAGTTTATCTTCTTGCTCATTAAAATTTGGCTCTAAGGAAGCAAGAACAAGTGGAGAATGAGTAGTTACTAAAGCCTGTATCTTCATCCTGGGTTGTAATTCTGTCACCACAGATAAAATAGCTGGTAAAATCACCCTCTGCCAACGAGGATGTAAATGAGATTCAATTTCATCAACTAGTAAAACTATCTGATTTACTGGCTTTTGTTGTCGCAGTTCGGAAGCTTTTTTATGTTCGTACCAAGTCCACACTAGTAAATAAGCTAGTCCCAGAATACGCTTCATTCCGGCTGATGTTTGAGTAACAGGAACATTCCCGTAAGGTAGGTTCACTGTAGGAATATCGCGCACGTCTTCAATAGAAACTCGCGTTGTTTCTCCCACTTCTATCCATTCGGAAGGGTGAGGTGCAAGTTTTTTAATGACATTAGAAAAGAGTTCAAATGGATATTTATTGGGTTGATTCTGCCATGTAACCCAATCTTGAATTAGACCATTACAAATAACTTTACCTTTTGACTTTAATCCATTCCAAAGTGTATTTGGATTAAAATTATAAGCAATATCGCGTTGGCGAGCAGGGTCAAAAACAGAAAAACTACCATCAACCCGCACATAAATAACTACTTCTTTTAATAAAGGCGGCATTTGTAAATTACGCCATTGCTGTTCAGAAAAATCAAACTGGCTCTGATACTCTCTTATATTTTTTTTATTGCTAACTACGGCTGTAATTTGCGGATTTTCACCTCTGACTCGCTGTGGGTACGCTGGTTGCTCCGCCCAATTTGTAGTCATCACCCACCATGCAATATCAAGTAAAAAACTTTTACCTAAACCATTATCACCCGTAAATATATTGAGCCTATCGGCAAATGCGACATCAAAATGGGCAGCAGGACCAACTTGTTGGAGGTGAAGTTCTTTTAACATTTGGCTCTCATACACAAATTTATATTGATCAACTTACTTCTTGTAAATTAAAATTGGATAGCTCAATAGCAGTTAATCATTTTTAATGAATCCCTACAATATCCTTAATCAGACTGAACTTCAGTGTGTTAGTGATGGCATGACCCGACCCCTACTAGAAAATTGCGAGACTGCCTCACATATCCTGATTTTAGTCTGGCCACAACTTGGGGATTTTGATAGCCTTGAATATGCATGGTGGTTACAGCGCAAAGCTAAAAAATTGACTCCTGAAAAACTCACTATTCGTGCAGTGGGAATTGGCTCACGCACCTCTGGAACAAGATTCTGTCAATATACAGGATTTTCACCGGAAAATTTATTTGTTGAACCCAATGCAGAATTACATCACCAACTTAAACTTTATTCAGGTCTGAATCTGACTCTACCTGGACTTTCTGTGTCTCATCAAGCTTGGCTAAATCTAATGTTAATGTGTGCAGGGTTTGGAAGTCCAGGAACGCTAAGAGAAGTTTTTCGGGGATACAGGGGAGATCGTCAAGCGCCTCAACTCATTGAAGATGATGAAATTATTCAAGATACTCCTCTACCTGCTTTTAAAGGCTCGTTTTTCCGATTAGCTGGCGGAAATGGTTTTCAACGTCCCTTTGAATTAGCAACTCTACGGCTACGTAATATGGTGGAAGTTCTGAGCAATTGGCACACTTATGTACCAAATTCTGCCTACTTAACTCAGCGCGGTGGAACTTTTTTGTTTGATAGTAAAGGCCAGTTACTTTACTCTCATCGAGATCCAGGAATTCTGGGCTTTGCTGCTAATATGAGTCAGCCTTTATCATTTTTATCCTTTCTCGAAGCAAATAGCTTTACGATGGGTGATGCGTAAAGGCCCCGAATGCGCTTTGCTAAATTCGGGGATATAAGCGAACTTTCCTGAATTTATTCATCAGTGTTCAATTGTTTGGCGTGATTCATTTATCTATGGAATGATCCTGTTGATTGCTACTTGGGACTAAATTCAATTGATTTTAATAATCCGTGAGTCTGCTAGTCGTGACGAAATAGACGAAATGGTGAAAACTTGGGATGTATTCATTAAAATAGCAGTAGACATCGAACGCAAAATTCTTGCAGGTGGTGGCGTTCGCCATTACGAATGTGAACAAGAGTTACTTAAAGACGGTAGCAGACAACGAGATATTTGGGGTGTTGATTGGTCTCCTTTGACTCAGGAAATCGTGTTTGAGTCAATCATCAACATTCGCCCAAGCCAGAATAACCGTAGTATGATAATACAGTCTAACCAAATTCGAGAACAAGTTAGCCAAATTACCAAGCAATTGCTAGGAGGATTGTAATGCCTAACTGGAGTGCAATTGAAGCGAGTTTTTTACGTCAATCCTACGCGCAACAATTAGGAGAATTGGCAGCAAGTTTGGCACGCCTTAACTCTTGGTCACAAAAGAGTGCAATTCGTGAATTAGTTCCAATATTGTTGTCAGAAAGTTTGTTGTACGTGTCTTTAATACAACAAAAAAGTGAAATAAATAATGTTGAAT
>NZ_JADEXF010000258.1 GCF_015207245.1 Nostoc cf. edaphicum LEGE 07299 | reverse complement strand
GTCTTATATCACCTGAAGGAAAACTAATAAAAATAAACATAATTTAGGTATTTATTGTGAACTTGCTTAGGGATAACTTTTACACAAACTTTATGGTTAAACATATAAATAGAAACCTAAATTGGGAAGCATAATATATAACCTTATCAGGGTTAGGTTCCATGAGAGCTAATTGCACTGAATTTTAAATCAAAAATCCCCTTTTGCCAGAATAGCTCGGAACTAATTTACCAAATATCAAATGGAATTTATGAAGCTCAATCTATACTCGTTCCTAGCTAGTTTTCCATTACTCAAAAAAAGTTACACCGCTAAAATCATGTTGGTGGCATTTTTGGGTACTCACATACCACTTCTAACCTTACTCTTGAGTTTCGTTATCTCAAACTCCTATTCCTTGGAGATGGCGATTCGAGTTATGCTTATTGCTCTGTTGGCTACCTTATTGGGCACAGCCGCCACCCTCTATGCACTACATCACCTCCTCAAACCGGTTATTTTGACATCTGCGGCATTGCAAAATTATCTAAACACCAAAACTTTACCTGAATTGCCCACAGATTTTGCTGATGAAGCCGGTACATTGATGGCGGATACCTCACAAACTCTTTACAAATTAGATGAATTAATTCATTACATCAGTAATTATGACGATCTAACTGGATTGCCCAATCGTGATTTCTTCTGCGATCGCCTCCATAAGACTCTATCTCAACCTGAAAATAACCAGCGCTTTGTAGCAGTCTTTTTACTGGGTATTGATGATTTCACTGCTATGAGTCATGTTTTGGAGCATGAAACAACAAATTTGTTGTTAAGAGCAGTTGCTCAGAGGTTATCACTCTGTATGACACAAACAGATATTGTTGCCTATTTGAGTACAGATGAATTTGCCATTTCACGCATAGATATTGTTTCTTTTGAAAGTGTAATTAAGCTATCTCAGATGCTGTTAAGCACCCTGAGCAAACCTTTTTCTATAAAAGGAAACTTGATTCATATCACCGCCAGTATTGGCATCACAATTAATGGAATAAATGAGCGTAATAGCATAGATCAACTTTTGCAGCAGGCTCATATAGCGCTGTACCAAGCGAAGCAGCAAGGGCGTAGCAAATACCAATTTTATTCACCAGAAATTAATGCTCAGTTGCAGGAGCGAATAACTTTAGAAAATGAATTACATAGAGCGCTTGAGCGCAATGAAATGCTGGTTTATTATCAACCTCTGATTGATTTACACAGCGGACAAATTACAGCTATGGAAGCGTTGGTTCGCTGGCAGCATCCTACATTAGGTTTGGTTTCTCCAGCAAAATTTATTCCCATTGCAGAAGCCAATGGTTTGATCCTACCAATTGGTGAATGGGTCTTGCGAACTGCTTGTGCCCAAAACCGTGCTTGGCAGCTTGCTGGATTTAACCCAATTCGGATATCTGTAAATCTGTCAGCTCGACAGTTTGAACTACCAAATCTGGTTGAGGTCGTCAGTCAAATTCTTGAAGAGACTGGACTTCAAGTATCTTACCTGGAATTGGAAGTGACAGAAAGCTTCTTGATGGCTGATATGGAGCGATCGGTTAAAACCTTAAAACAATTACGAGAACTGGGTATATGGTTAGCTCTAGATGACTTCGGTACTGGTTATTCCTCCCTCAACTACTTGAAGCGCTTTCCTGTGAATATGCTCAAGATCGATCGCTCATTTGTACAGGATGTCACATCTAATCCTGATAGTGCCGCCGTCACTAATGCGATTATTGCCCTGGCAAAAAGCCTGCGGTTGAACATCACAGCAGAGGGTGTGGAAACCCAAGAACAGCTTGACTACCTGAAAATGCAAGGATGTGATGAAGGTCAGGGTTACTACTTCAGTTGTCCTGTGCCCGCTGATATAATTACCCCGATGTTGCAGAAAACTTCTCAGCAGATGGAGAAAATTCCAGCATAAGTGGATGCCTAAGCCAGAAAATACACCCCTGATAACGTTTCACTTGAATTTTGCTAGAAATGGTTATCAGGGGGCAAGTTAAGGATGCAGCTATGCTGAAGGAATCCCCATAAATAAATTTAGGCTTCCACCGTGAGCATCAGCTAAACGGAGATTTAACAAGGACGCTGTATTTCTTGAGCCTACTTAATAAAATACATATTTTTTGTTTTTCATAAATAAATAGAACTTACGCATTGACAAAGACAGCCAACTGTATGCTACCTCTCGTTACAAGGCTCTGCCTTGTAATGCTCTTATGGGAGGCTCTGCCTCCCGTCAAAAAGGTTATTTATTTTGAAACTGTGGAAAGCTTTGCAACCATGTGAGCACGAGATGAAACCTCAAGCTTGCGAAACATTCTTTTTAAAGCTTGCTTGACAGAGTTTTCAGTAATCCAAAGTTCAGCACTAATTTCTGCATTGGTTTGTCCTTGAGCTACCAAGGAAGCAATTTGCATTTCACGAGGCGTTAAACGGCCTGTCTGTAATAGTGGTTGTTGCAATTGCGACATTGCCACCCAAGTAGAAATGTGCAGACAAAGCGCACTCAAATCTGTAAGATTTTGTGAATCAAATGCAGGCATTCCTTGCTGACGCGTCAAACCTACCACACCCACTAACTCACCATTGCTGACAATTGGGCCTGCCATAACGTGCCAGTGATCGGCACGAGGACAAATCAACTTCCATGTTTTAGGTTCTACTACCAAAGCTTCATGAACAGGGGCATGGCGTTCTAGTAAGTAGCGTGCAACTGGATTGTGCTGAGGTGATAATGCTATTTGCAGTGCTTTTTTAATCTTGCTGTCAACTAAAGAAATTTGGGCAAAGAAAAACAGCCCACATCGTGTAGCTGAAAAATACTCACTCATTTCTGCGGATATGTGCGATCGCAAAGTCTGTTCATCTTGAGCTTGAGCAATTCCATGAAATAGAGCTTGTAAGGCAACCATGATTTGCAAAGTGTACTCGTTCGAGGTCTAGGCGCAGTATCGCAACCAGACCTATCTTAGCTTTAGTCACATCAAACCGCTTTGCGGAGTCATTAGTTATTAGTCCTTAGTCCTTAGTCCTTAGTCCTTAGTCCTTAGTTTTTTTGCCCACTCTGTATTAATGACTAATGACCAATGACCAATGACTAATTTGTTTGGTTTTTTGGATTACTTTATATGACTGTAAATTCTGGCATTGATGACACACAGATATCTGGGCGCTGGATTCAAATCAGTTTTTTTATCGCAGCAGTGCTTTTCAATCTTTGTTTAATAATCCAAATATTCAGTGTTGGATTGGCTTATTTTTACAACTCTGATTGGTGGAACTTGCATATTTGGCTTGTGCGAGGATATGGCGGACTCTCACTAATTTTGTTGATATGGGTGTTTTTAATTCCCTTTCCTCGAAGAGTCCGAAACCTTACGGCAAGTATGCCAGTGCTGCTGGGACTGCAATTTCTCACAATTCACTTGCATTTTTTGCCTTTAGCAGTATTCCACCCGCTCATCGGCTTTTCCTTATTCTCTATTTCCACAACCCTAGTGCATCGGACATCGCACATCGTATTTCCCAACCACAACCAAGACTAAATCGTTGAGGAAACTACAACTTTCAATTCTTTTCGCACTATTACAGGAGAAATATAAGTGTCTCAATACGCCGATCCATCTGTTCTCGTTGATACCCGGTGGCTTGCAAATCATCTTAACAATCCAAATATCCGCATTATTGAAGTGGATATGAGTCCAGAACCGTACAAAAATGCTCACATACCTGGTGCTGTCTTCTGGAACATCTTTACAGACTTACTCTTGCCCGATTTGAAGATAAATTTGGATGCGATCGCTTTTGAGAAGCTGATGGCACGTTCAGGCATCACCAATGACACCACAGTGATTGCTTATGGCAGTTATCCGGGAACGGGAGCCTGGATTTTCTGGTTGTTGAAAGCCTTTGGGCATGAGAATATACGAGTTCTCAATGGCGGCTACCAAAAATGGAAATCAGAAGGTCGTCCACTAGCAACTGAATTATCTACGTTTGCTTCTACTGATTACCATGCCAGAGGTATTGATGCTCATCTGCGAGTATTACAAAATGAAGTTCAGGCATCGATAGGTCGAAGCGATAGCGTGTTGTTGGATGTCCGAACACTGCAAGAATACTGCGGTGAGTGGTTTTTCGATCAGCCACCAAAAGCAGACCAACGGACTGGACATATTCCCGGTGCAGTGCATCTTGAGCATATTTTAACTTTCAATGAGGATGGAACTTTTAAATCATTCAACGAATTGAAAAATCTTTATGAGAGTAAAGGCATTACGGCTGATAAGGAAGTGTTTCCCTACTGTGCTATCGGTGGGCGTTCTGGATATACCTGGTTTATCTTGAAGTATTTATTGGGCTATCCGAATGTTCGGAATTATGATGGCTCTTGGAATGAATGGAGTCGCCTGCCTGATGTACCAATCGAAAGGTAGTGAGAGTTATTGGACAATATTCCTAATAACCGCACCTTTACAGACGGACACCACTACCGTCACGAAGATTAAAATCTCTTAACCTTTCGTTACACTAGAGACATCGAGAAGGACGAAAGCAAACCTCTCGAAGCTGAAATCAAAGGTGAACGACATGAATGGCACAATTCGCGTTGGTAATCTCTTCGGAATTCCCTTCTATATCCATCCGTCATGGTTTTTAGTTCTAGGTTTGGTAACTTGGAGCTATAGCAGTGGACTGGCGGCGCAATTTCCCCAATTGTCTGCGGGATTAGCTTTGCTACTAGGATTGATGACAGCGCTGATGTTATTTGCCTCTGTCGTCGCCCATGAATTAGGCCACAGTTTTGTTGCGATTCGCCAGGGAATTGATGTCAAATCCATCACACTGTTTATATTTGGCGGTTTGGCGAGCTTAGAAAAAGAGTCGAAAACCCCAGGTGAAGCTTTCTGGGTAGCGATCGCTGGGCCATTAGTTAGCTTACTATTATGCGGTATAGCTACAACTATTGGTGTTACTACTGCTGCATCAGGGCCATTAGCTGCAATTCTTGGTGTTCTAGCTTCTGTTAACTTGGCATTAGCTCTGTTTAACCTAATTCCTGGCTTGCCCTTAGACGGCGGAAATATACTGAAAGCAATTGTTTGGAAAATTACAGGTAATCCTTATAAAGGTGTAACCTTTGCGAGTCGAGTTGGACAAATATTTGGTTGGGTAGCAATTCTTTCTGGTGTAGTTCCCCTACTATTATTTGGCAACGCCGGTAACTTCTGGAACTTGTTAATTGGCTTCTTCTTATTGCAAAATGCTGGTAATTCGGCTCAATTTGCCAGAGTCCAAGAAAAACTCACAGGTTTGACAGCCGAAGATGCTGTAACTCATGACAGCCCGATTGTATCTGCTAATCTTACTCTAAGAGAGTTTGCCGATGAGCGAGTCATAAGTGGGCAAAACTGGCATCGGTTCTTAGTGACTGATGATGATGGACAATTAGTAGGTGCGATCGCAGTTGATAATTTAAGAACCATCTCTACAGCACTGTGGTCAGAAACTCAAGTTAAACAAGTCATGCGACCAATTACTGAATCTACCACAGTCCAATCAGATCAACCTCTGCTGGAAGTTATGCAGTTACTCGAACAGCAAAAGCTATCTGTGCTTCCCGTGATTCGTGAGAATGGCGTCCTAGTTGGAATCTTAGAAAAAGCTGCAATTATCCAGCTACTTCAAAACCGAACCCAACCTAACCCTGCATAGAGACGCAATTTATCTCATCTATTAAAAAACGCTAAACCCTTATAGAGACGCGACAAATCGCGCCTCTATATTTTTATCGCCCAAATTTTTGATTGCGTAAAAAAACTCCGTACAACTTCAATACGTAAACTATGTAGGTTGGGTTGAGGAACGAAACCCAACATTTGCAGGACTTTGTTGGGTTGCGCTTTGCTTAACCCAACCTACAATTTTTCTTAACTGAACTGTATTGCGT
>NZ_JADEXF010000257.1 GCF_015207245.1 Nostoc cf. edaphicum LEGE 07299 | reverse complement strand
GCCCAGTGCATAAGATTGGGCACGTTCATCGCCGATTATTTTGGCTTGTTGAACGCTAGTTGCCAGAATCTCTGCAATATCTTTTTTGTTTCCAATTGTGGCCAAAGTCTGAGCAAAATTGATCCGTGCATAAATACCAGCTTGATTGGTAGGCAGATTAGGGAATTGAGATTGGATTGTGGGTATTAATAACTTTGCTTCCGTGATGCGTTCGTTTTCGACAAGCAAACTCAGCTGATTAATCAGGGCTTGAACTTTGGCTAGAGGGTTTGGTGCAATTTTGGCAGCATTTTCATAATGAGCGATCGCACCTTTAATATTACTTAACGACCTAGTAGTATTACCGAGGCTAAATTCCGTCAAACTAATTTCTAAAGGCAGTTGCAGACGTTGAGCGATTTCTAAGCTTTGTTGTAAGTTTTTCTGGGATAGCTCTAGTTCGCCTAATTGTTGTAAGACATTGCCAAGCGATCGCAAAGCTGTTATTTTTACAAGTGAGTCAGGTTGGGAAATTAATTGTTGGGATACTTCATTCAATATATCTAAGCTACGGCGGTAAAAACCAGCAACTCGTAGGGCTTGTGCTTGGTTAATCCGGCTGCGCGTTATTCCGGCATTGTCACTTAATTTCTTCCAGATTTGCTCTGCTTGTTGTGATGTTTTCACAGATGCATCAGTTTGTCCCTGTGATAGTTGCAATTCACCCTGAATATTTAGAGTTGGTGCGAGAATTTCTAACAATTCAGATTTTGGATTGTTGACATTTAACTTTTGATTTATCTCATCCCAGCCAAGTAAATTTAAGCTACTGTCAATAGTTGCATAAGCTTCTTTCCACGAGCCGAGTTGCTGGTATACAAGAGAGAGGTTTGTTAGCGCTGCGGCTTGTGCGAGGTTATTGCTTTCTTGTTGATAGGTACGGACAGCTTGTTGTAAAATAATTACGGCTTCAGTAAAGCGTCCAGCTTGATAAAGTGCTTCTCCTTGTTCAAGAAGTGCCTGTGGTTTTGTGGCTGGGGGTTTATTGGTTTGGATGTGAAATCTGTCTGGTGAATTTGTCTGGATTTGTTTAGCAAATGTACTAGGGATAATAGTCAAGAAAACAGCAAGGGTAAATAGGAGTACGAGAGTTACCGCAAATCTAATTACTCGCTTTGGCAGCTGAAATTTTGCCATATTTCACACCTCCCTGAGATACAGGACAGGAAGCAGGTGTTTGCCAAGGGCTGTGGTGGTTGAGTTGAGGAACTTGTGCTACTAGTTTTATATTTCCATTGCGATCGATTACCCAGCCAGAAGCTTCCACAATGGTCGTTGTCGCAGCAATGGGAGTAGTTGAAACTGCTGTTAGTTGTGCCTGAGTCGTTGTATTTGCTAAGTTTTTTGATTTTGGTCTTAATTTCACCCACGCAGACACAGTACTTGAATCTTGTAATGGTTCAGTAGGACTCATGGGTAGTCCACCGCGTCCTGTTGCCACAAATGTATGTTGGAATTGCCGAGTTCCAGGTTTGCAGGCATTGGAAATTTCCCTAGAAGCATCAACTAAATTAATCGGGAGTTCGACTAAGCCGTTACTAGGGTCTACATCAGGTGTGTTGATTTGCACATTGCCGCTTAAATCAGGAGTTGCGCCTTTAGCGGTAATATCGCTTGTGTTTGGCGAAGGTTCTTTTCTAGACTGGATGCCAAAGATGCCTGCAATATTTTTGATGGTGACATTCCCACCACGAAAGTAAGCGGAATCTGCCCTAATGTCGCTATTTTCATTGGGAACAGCAACGATGAAGCCATTTTTGGCATCAATTGTGATGTTACCACCAGTGATATCATAACCACTAGCGTTAGTGGTTATGCTGCTACCTCGACGTAACAATAGTACAGGCGAGTTGAGAAAGATATCTCCACCTCCTCCTGTAGTGTCAGCGCTTATTTTTGCACCGTTGTTAAGATGGATAGAGTCAGCTTGTACTGTAAGATCGCCTGCACTTCCTGAACCAACACTGCTCACAGTTAGTCCACTGGCTGCACCTTGATTGCCTACTTTCGGTTTGCCATATATATCAAGATTGTCAGGGCCGAATTGAGCAAGTCGAGCCAAGTAAGTTGGATCGCTGTCTGTTATTGTCGCACTGTCAGTAGCATTAAGAGTGATGCTACCCGCACCCCCATTACCAGATGCGATGGCAGTCAGTTGTCCACCCGATATTGCATCAATTGTATTCGTATTGATATTAATTGCTCCCCCTGTTCCATTGGCTGTAGTTCGGGCATCTACAACCGCGCCCTTGGAAATACTAAATATATTTGTATTCACTGTTATATTGCCGCCAACTCCAGAAGAATTGGTGCTGGTAAATATACCGCTTGATACTGCATCTACGAACTGTGGAGGAGAATTGTACCTGGGTGGAATATTGTTTTGAAAAAGGTCGGTGGGAGCCACTGTTGTATTAGTCCCAGAGACACTAACTTTATCTGTTGTATCGATGAGGATATTACCAGCTTTTCCTTCTCCAGATGTGACTGTATTCAGTTGAGCGCCATCTGTTAATAAAAGCGATTGGGCTGTGATGTTAATCCCTTGAGCATCTCCAGTTGCCCCTTTTTGTACGGCAGTAGAGATGTCACTGTCAGCCAGGGAAATTGCACCCATAGTCTGCACAGAAATTCCGCCAGCATTTCCTTGTCCTTGAGTGCTAGCAGATATCAAAGATTGATAAGAGGAGACAAATCCTGCTTGGATATCTATATCTCCGGCTTCGCCCTTCCCATTAGCAAAAAGTGTAGTCGTGATAAAGCTCTGGTCTAGAGATAAACCATCCCTGAGATGGATTAATATCTTGCCAGCATTTCCCTCTACTTTCTTCTCCAAATTATTGTCATCACCCACTCCAGTAGCTAAAAAAGAGCCATTTATTAATTGGAGAGATGGCGCATTGATCCTAATATTGCCTCCATTGCCTTTTATCGTGTTATTACTTAGGGTGCAGCCAACGGCAATTAATGAGCAGATTCCAACGTTGCTGAATGCGCTACCCTGATCAAACAATACGCGATCGTCGGCATTAATGGTTATATCTCCAGCATCTCCGTGTTCTCCATTGGCGCTGGCAGCTAAAAAAGATTCATTAGTTACAGAAAGTGCGCCAGTATCGATGATTATACTGCCTGCATTGCCTTCACCTTGGGTGTTGGAAATTAATTGAGCGCCATTCGTTAACGAAAGCGACTCGCTAGTAATTTTGATGTTGCCTCCATCACCTTCTGCTTCTGTGGTATCACCAAAGGGAAGCTGATTGACATCAGTATATACTTTAGCCCCATAATCAAAGGAAATGCGATCGCGGGCATTAATAGTGATATTTCCAGCATTTCCCCGTCCATTGGCGCTGGCAGCTAAGAAAGATTCATTAGTTGCAAAAAGCGAGTTTGTATTGATGGTTATATTGCCTGCATTTCCCACTCCCGAAGTACTGGCAGTCACTTGAGAGTCATTTGTAACGGAAAATGACCCTGTGCTGAAGGTGATATTACCTGCATCTCCTACTCCCGAAGTGCTGGCATTAAGCTTAGAAGCATTGGTTACGGTAAGTAATCCTGTCCTAATGCTGATGTCGCCTCCCTTGCCTCTGGTCGTCACATTGGTATATGCTTGACCTCCCAGATCAAACAATACGCGATCGCGGGCATTAATATTTATATTTCCAGCATCTCCGTTTTGTCCATTGGCCCTGGCATCTAAGAAAGATTCTTTAGCGACAGAAAGTAAGCCAGTGTCAATAGTAATATTACCCGCATTCCCCTCATTTTTAGTGCTGGCATCCAGTTGAGCGCCATTTGTTAAGGAAAGCGACCCGCTAGTAATTTTGATGTCGCCTCCATCACCTTGTACTTGTCTGGTATCACCAAAAAGCTGATTGACATCAGTATATATTTTGGCTCCATTCTCGAAGGAGGCGGTATCGCGGGCATTAATAGTGATATTTCCAGCATCTCCGTTTTGTCCATTGGCGCTGGCTGCCAAAAAAGAGCCTTCAAAAACTGAAAGTGAGTTAGTATTAATAGTGACGTTGCCTGCATTTCCCTCTCCTTTGGTACTGGCTGCTAGAAAGGAGTTATTGCTCAGAGAAAGTGAATCAGCATTGATATTAATATTTCCACTATTGCCCACAGCGTTCTCTAGCACTTGATTGGAAATATTGCTGCTGTCTGCGATCGCAACTATCCCAGTGGCATTAATTTTAATATCTCCCGCCTGAGTTGTGGATGAACCAACGCCTGAAATTCCTGTTATCAGTTGGCTTCCCTCCGATATATTCAAATTTGCTGCATTCACAACAATACTACCACCACTACTTGCAAGTACATTCACTTCAGCTTGATTGGTGAGAGACACATCAGCTTGTGGCACTCCTTGGGGAAAATTCAAACCAAGAAAATCCCCGTTAGAAAAAAGTCCGACGGTGCTTTCTCCTGCTACTCCCCCCAACTCCACACTTCCCGAAGAAGCTACAAGCTTCCCACGATCCATGCTCACATTGCCGCCAACAAGTATTAAACTTTTAGCAGGATTTACCTGTAGATTAGACCTTTCTACCGAAACATTTCCAGCATTGCTCCCGAATTGCAAACCAATAGGGACATTAATAGTTAACAAAGGTGTAGATTGAGGATTTTTTGCACTAAATTCAAATCCATCAGCAAATTTCATACTATTGGCAGATGTGGCAAAAAATGAACCACCAATATTTAACCGAGCATTCTCACCAAAGATAATGCCATTGGGATTAATTAGGAAGAGGTTAGCTGTGCCGTTAGCTCGGATTAAACCTTCAATATTAGAGATAGAATTTCCTGTGACTCGGCTAATAATGTTTTGAATGTTTGCAGGATTGTTAAAAAATGCCTCCGAGCCAGTAGGAATAGAAAAATCTTTAAAGCTATGGAACAGATTACCCCTTGCTTGACTTCCTCCGGTGATTTTGAAGGTGTTGTTCTCTAATGTGACGTTGGAATTATTTGGCAGAGTGCCGTCTGGGGTGATTTGGGCAACTGAGATATTTGCATACAAGGCGATAAACCCACTTCCAATGGCAATTCCTAGACCTTGCAACCAGTCCAAACGCATAGCTTTAAAAGACATTGCACTCTCCTATAGAAAAGGAAATTCAGCTTGGAAGCCTTAATTGATTATTGGTGTCAGGACAATCAACTTATGCATAAGAGAGGATATTACCAAATTGGCACTGCTGAATCAAGTGAATAAAATCATATCACTGCTACCAATTAAAAATTAGAAGGTCAAACTAGCCAAAAACGCCTGATTATTAACAGTGAATAAAACTATGTCACTGCTACCAATTAAGAATCAGGAAGGTTAGTAAGCCGGAAATAACTCTGATTCCCAACAGTGAATAAAATCATGTCACTGCTACCAATTAAGAATCAGAGTCAAGGCAAACAAGCTTAACCTCCAGTTCAAACACAATCTGAAACTCAGGAGAAAAACAATGTCTAACATCAACAACCACGGAGTAAGTATGAACAACATTGAACTTAGTCCACTTTTTCAAGAACTGACATCTGAGCAGGGTGCTGCTATTCAGGGTGGAGCAGCAATGGAATTTTTTGAAGATGTAAACTTTGGAAAAACTACCTCAGGTGTCGTTGGTATTGATTCGTCTTACGTCGGTGATTTTTGGAACGATAAAATATCGTCAATTAAAGTCTACTCCGGTCGATGGGAGTTTTGGACAGATGCCAACTATTCTGGTAGGGTTTTGACATTAGACCCAGGTGAATACGCGTCATTCAATCCAAACACAAACGATGTCTTTTCGTCATACAGGTCCGTATAAAACTTTGGGAGCAGGACGATACTCGTTTGTTGCTAATTATGGTATTCCAAACGACTGGATTAGTTCTCTCAGACGCATATCATAGATTTGACTTCTGTGCATCCGTTCTAGGAAGTTTGATTAGATAGTAAAATAG
>NZ_JADEXF010000256.1 GCF_015207245.1 Nostoc cf. edaphicum LEGE 07299 | reverse complement strand
GCCCAATGCCCCATGAAATTCCAAGATTGAAGCGATCGCTCCAGAATCAATGCAGCATTCTGAAGTATCTTGATCCTGAGACCTTAGTCAAAAATTGAGAGCTAATGTGCCAATTGCTCGGAATGAATTGCAATGTTCCAACGGATATTTGCTTTTCTTTTGAAGGGTTTTCTGCACGGGGAGGAAAAACGGATGACCATAGCGATGGTTGGGGCATTGCTTTCTTTGAAGGAAAGGGATGTCGAATGTTTTTAGACGCTCAACCTTCTGTTGCTTCTCCGGTAGCCGAGTTTGTGCGGAGTTATCCCATCCACTCAACCCATGTCATAGCCCATATCCGCAAAGCTACTCAGGGTGAAATTGCCCTACACAATTGCCATCCTTTCCGCAGAGAATTGTGGGGTCAGTATTGGGTGTTTGCCCACAACGGTAATTTGCCAGATTTTGATCCAGAAAATTTGGGCTTTTATCAAGCCGTAGGTGATACCGATAGTGAAAAAGCATTCTGCATGATGCTAGAAACATTGCGATCGCGTTTTCCTAAAGGTAAGCCCGATATAAAGGAACTGTACTTTGTGCTGCAAGAAATTACTGCTGTAATTGCAAAAATAGGTATATTTAATTACTTATTATCAGATGGAGAACACTTTTTTGCTTATTGCTCAACTAAACTCAGCTACATTGTTCGCCAAGCGCCCTTTGCTGCTGCCCATTTAATTGACCAAGACATGACCGTAGATTTTCGGGAAGTGACTACTGAACGCGATCGCGTTGCTGTCATTGCTACTACACCCCTCACTGACAATGAAGTTTGGACACAAATTCAACCAGGGGAATTACTAGTTTTTCAGGACGGGCTTCCCCTGAAATATGCATTCAGTTAATAATAAATAGTTGTTCGATTTTTTCCATTTAGATAATTTCTAGATGGGTTTTGTTTTTGATGCTCAGGACTTACTTGATTTTGTTGCTCTACGTTGAGCGAAGCCGGTCACTAGAACAGACTGTCCTCAAAAATTAGCTATTTCATAGCAAGTTGCTTGATGTATCAAGTAGCTAATTGCGATGCCTACGGTGGTCACTGAGCTTGCCGTACTCCTTCAAAGAAGCAAGCTACGCGCAGCGTCTCGTAGATAAGTGCGGGCTGCGCCTACGCAATTTGATAGTTGAAAGTAAAAGAATTTTTAATTTTTCACAGAACTGGTAGAATCACCATATTCTTGATAAAGAATATGAGGTTTTTTGGTGTTTGTACTAGATACATGGAATCATCCAGTATTATAAACATTATATAACTGTATTCCCATCAATTATTTGTAGATTTAGTGGAGGAAATGGAATGAGTTTGTGGCAACGCCCACTGAAAAGGTTACAAGCGATGTCTTACGACAAGCTGCTTCTGTGCGAGACGCTACGCGAACGCATCTACGTTGAACATAGAACCTATCGGTTCAGACTAAGTTCGCTCAAAGGCTTTGTATCACTCTTTTTGGTAGGGACTGTATTGAGTGTGGCCCTTGCCGCCTGCTCTGGTGGTGGAACTGGGAGTAATTCTGCCTCTGAAACCCCTGGTGCTAGTGCTACCCCTGTGGCTGCCAGTAAAGATAATGTTGAATTAACTCTAGTTTCCTTTGCTGTCACCAAAGCAGCTCATGAAGCCATTATTCCTAAGTTTGTAGAACAGTGGAAGAAAGATCGTAATCAAACTGTCGTCTTCAGGCAAAGCTATGGCGGATCTGGTTCTCAAACTCGCGCCGTTATTGATGGTTTGGAAGCAGATGTTGTTCACTTGGCATTAGCTGGAGATACTTCAAAGATTGAGAAGGCTGGATTGATTCAGCCAGGATGGGAAAAAGAAGTTCCCAACAATGGTATTGTCTCTCAATCAGTTGCAGCATTAGTGACTCGTCCAGGTAATCCTAAAGGCATCAAGAATTGGGCAGATTTAGCCAAAGATGGTGTCAAATTAATTACTGCTAATCCCAAAACATCAGGCGTTGCTAAGTGGAATTTCTTGGCACTATGGGATTCTGTGATTAAAACAGGTGGCGATGAGGCGAAAGCTACTGAATTTGTGACTAAAGTTTACAAAAATGTGCCAATCTTACCTAAAGATGCACGGGAAGCTACTGATACATTCGCCAAGCAAGGGCAGGGTGATGTCTTAATCAACTACGAAAACGAAGTTATTTTGGCACAGCAAAAGGGCGAAAAGGTTGAGTATGTCGTTCCTGACGTAAATATATCCATTGACAATCCGATCGCTGTGGTAGATAAAAACGTCGATAAGCACGGAAACCGCGAAGTTGCTGAAGCTTTTGTCAAATACCTCTATACCCCAGGAGCACAGCAAGAGTTTGTCAAATTGGGATTCCGTCCTGTGGATGAAATTATAGCTCAAACTAAAGAAGTTACAGACAAATTTCCCAAGGTGAAAACTTTGGGTACAGTTGCAGACTTGGGCGGTTGGGAAGCAATTGATCAGAAGTTCTTCGCAGATGGGGGCGTGTTTGACAAGATTCAAGCCCAAAAATAATTCGTAATTCTTAATTCGTAATTCGTAATTATGACCCCACAACTTTCTTTTCTCCAGAATTAAAAGTATTTGGTCTGTGCTTGAATTACGTTAGCGTAGCGGTAGCGAGTCCGCGAGCGTCATTAGCAATTACGAACACTGCCAAAAAGCTCCTTGTGAATTTTAAATTTTGAATTTTTCACTATGACAACTGTATCTCCGTCTGTGGAAGTTGAACGCAAAACGCCATTCTGGAAGAGATTGGGGCGAGTTCCTTGGACTTGGCGAATCACCATTGCATACCTGACAGTGATGTTGTTTATCCCTATCATTGCGATGTTCCTAAAAGCAAGTACAGAACCGCCATCTAGGTTTTGGGCGATCGCAACCAGTGATATCGCACTAGCAACATACAACGTAACTTTTGCGACGGCAATATTTGCTGCCTTACTCAATGGCGTATTTGGAACTCTGATTGCTTGGGTTTTGGTTCGCTACGACTTCCCCTTCAAGCGCTTGATTGATGCCACAGTAGATTTACCCTTTGCACTACCAACTTCGGTAGCAGGGCTAACCTTGGCAACAGTCTACAGCGATAATGGCTGGCTAGGTTCGCTACTAGCACCACTAGGAATTAAGGTATCTTTTACCCGCACAGGAGTAGCAGTAGCAATGATATTTATCTCACTACCTTTTATTGTGAGAACTGTGCAACCCGTGCTTCAGGAAATGGAACGTGAAATTGAAGAAGCCGCCTGGTGTCTGGGTGCTTCTCAATGGCAGACCTTCTGGAAAGTGATTTTGCCACCTTTATTTCCGACAATTTTGACTGGTGTTGCCTTGGGTTTTTCCCGTGCAGTTGGAGAGTATGGTTCGACTGTGATTATCTCTTCCAATACGCCCTATCAAGATTTAATCGCACCTGTACTGATTTTCCAGCGGTTAGAGCAGTATGACTATTCTGGTGCAACAGTAATTGGCATAGTTTTACTATCAATTTCGTTGGTACTCCTATTGGCAATTAATTTCTTACAAGGATGGGCAAGGCGATATGACAGTAGATAAGCCAAGTTTTCACTCATCTGCATCTGAGACACATACGGCCAAGCCGAAAGAGCAGAAGAGTTGGGTGCCAATAGTTTTAATTGGGATAGCGATCGCCTATTTAGCCCTAGTTCAATATATCCCGGCAATTAACGTTTTTGTCCAAGCCTTCAGCAAAGGAGTTGGGCCGTTTCTGTCCAACCTGACGCGACCAGATTTTCTCAGTGCAGTTTGGTTGACATTTTTGCTGGCTTTGATTTCTCTACCTGTGAATACTGTATTTGGTCTATGTGCAGCTTGGGCGATCGCTCGTAACAAATTTCCAGGACGCGCCATAGTTTTGAGCATTATTGACCTGCCCTTTTCGATTTCACCCGTAGTCGCAGGATTGATGCTTGTACTACTTTATGGACGGCAAGGGTGGTTTGGCCCTTGGCTGCAAGCCAATGATATCAGGATTATCTTTGCCTTTCCAGGTATGTTGCTGGCTACAGCATTTGTGAGTATGCCCTTTGTGGCGCGGGAAGTGATCCCTGTTTTAGAAGAGTTTGGTAAGGATCAAGAAGAAGCTGCTAGAACTCTAGGTGCGAAAGATTGGCAAATATTTTGGCGTGTCACCTTACCCAGCATCCGTTGGGGCTTACTCTACGGTTTAATTTTGACCAATGCCAGAGCAATGGGCGAATTCGGGGCGGTTTCAGTCGTATCTGGCAACATTGCTGACCAAACCCAGACTTTACCACTATTTGTAGAAGACGCTTACAAACAATACGAAACTGAAGCGGCTTTCTCTGCGGCTGTACTGTTAGCGTTGTTAGCAGTAGTAACCTTGGTGCTGAAGGAGATTCTAGAACGGAAAACCCGCATTAAAGATGTTGAATAGAAAAATCAAGCGATTATAGTTATCTTTTGAATAGGATACAAGCAAATCATGGGACATGGTACGATCTACCTAGTACCTATTAGGTAATTACCATTAGGGTTAAGAGTAGTTCTGTACCAATTCCGATTAGGGATTGAAATAATTCAGATATGGCTACTGACAATACACTTACCAATAAACGGATTCGACTCAGAATTCCTAAAGATTATCACCAGGAACCTGTTATTTCTCGCCTGGTGTCTGACTACGGACTCATTGTGAATATCACGGCAGCGATTTTGGGAGCCAATGCTGTCGGAGATGGTTGGTTTGACCTTGAACTACAAGGAACAGATGCACAAATTCAAAGCGGGTTAACTTATCTCCGCGATTTGAAATTGGAAGTCTGGGATGATACTAAAGCAAGCGATTGGTAAGGGTTATAGCAACACAAACAGTTTATTTATCTGGTTTTAAAAGAATTGCAACCCGCAGATCCCCGACTTTATATAAAGTTATCGGGGATCTTGCTTCTCATGAATGATTCAGAACTGCTATAGTGGTTTTTCTACAAAAGCGTATACCAAATACCGTTATCATTTTGACGTAAAATACGGTATCTTCCCTGAATAAATTCTAGCATTCTGGGAAAATTTTTGTTGATAGTAGGCTGCTGAATATAATCAATAAAGATATAAGGAGGCTTAGATGAATCTAACTCTTCTAGAAGTTTTGTCCATTGCTCAGGCAGAAAATATTCAAGTGCCCAACCACGTAGTGATGTTGCCTGAGTCCGATTGGAGAAGTAATAAATAGATGGATCGCCAGCTACATAAATCTTGCCAGGAAGACTTTCTGGTTGGGAGATAAATTCAGCCTCTGAGCGAAGAGACGGATATTTTTCTCTAAAAACAGTCTGATATTTAAATCGTGTATCTTCAGCTAAAGCAAAATTGTTATTAACCAGAACAACACTCTTTTTTAGAAGAGTGTGCGATAAAGGGAAGAAAAACAAAAATATAAGCAGAATTGTAGTAAATGGGGAACTCAATTTTTTTAAAGACTCCCATAAAACATCTAATCCTTTAGTAGCTAAAATACCTAAAGGTACAAACAATAGTAAATAATGGTATTCCCAAAATGCGCCACGTTGTAGAGCAATCACACCCCAAGCAAAAATACACCAAATAACAAGTAGCAAAGTCAATATATTCTTAGACTTACGCAATGATACATCTACTGCAACAGTAGCGGCTAAAAGTAGAGGGTAAAAATTATTTAAGAACCATTTTATTCCTGCAAAAAGCCCACTTGGGTTAAATTGGGAATTAGCAACAATCCGAGGTGGATATAAAAAAAATGTCTGATACAAAATTAGTAAACTATTAAACCAGGCAAAATAGCTAACAATAAATAAAATAGGAAATATAATCCCCATAAAAATGGGAATAAAGATTTCTACAAATACTTTTGGAATTGGCTGCCGTTTGATAAGCAAAGAATATATCAAAATAGTTAGCCAAAATGAAAGCAATATTAGCAAAAGTATTAATTTAAATGTGATGACAATTCCACCA
>NZ_JADEXF010000255.1 GCF_015207245.1 Nostoc cf. edaphicum LEGE 07299 | reverse complement strand
GCTATAACTATCCTGATTCTAGCTTTAATTCCCATTTCTACGGTTCTTGTCAGATTGGGTTAGCCTTTCTACTGAAGATTTGTTTGCGATCGCAGCGGCTTACGCTATCTTCCAAGAAGAGGAAAGTAACTCAAGCCGCTGTGTCGCGATCTGTAAACTATGATTTATTCAATACACAGTATTTGTGTCGGCATAACCTTGGATATTTTCTGGATCGAACTGACGTAATATTTTGGTTGCTTGGCGAGTAAGAGTTTCAGAACCTTGAACAGCTACTAAATATTTACCTGCATCTAAGCGGTTGCGATAAGGTAAAGCATCACCACCACCTACAAGTAAACCGACTCCGCCACCGACAAACACACCACCCATCGCACCACTAGCAGCACCCAGCAGTCCACCAACAATGTGATTGCCAACTTCACCCGCCCAGGCAAAAGTATCTAAACCAGTAATGAGGCTGAATGTAAAACCTGCAAAAAAGCCAAATGGTATCAGCCAGGTTGCCATCAGTTTTGCTTGTTTTTTAGCTTGGTCTTTGGGGTCAATTAAACCAAACTCGTCAGCCGTTTTATACCCCCTCCCCAAAATAGTACTGTTTATGCCTTCTTTTTCTAAAGCTAAATAAGCAGCTTCGGCTTGAATGCGGTCTGGTAATACGGCAACAAGGTAATTCATTGATTTTACAATTTGTCTAATAGAAGTTTTGCCTTAATTAACAGCGTATCAGTCCTGGTCGATTCAACCTCGTATGACTAGAAGTCACACACCTGAATTACTTCAAGACTTACATCAGGGTTAGCAGGCTCACATCTTGCACCAAAGCACTGAAAGGACTACACAAACGCAGTGGGTAGTCCGCCTGCACGGACTAAGGTTATTAAGGGTTTTGAAGCCGCTTTGCCTCTATGTTCGAGTAGCCGCAATTTTAATCGTGAGATTAAAATGTGGGCCGATCATTTTAGCAAATCTAGTGGCTCACAAAAATTGTTTACGCCTTGCTTGAGGACATATAGCAAAACTGGCGTTGCCAAAATCTTAGGAAATGTCGGCGTTGTTTTTAAATGTTCCATCATCTTCTGAAGAGAAGTATTAAGCAAATCTTCTCGATATTCTTGTTCGCAAATGACCACACGCCATTTTCTAGCCAAGGCATCTAACCACTCGGAATTTGCTCTTTCTGGCTGTTGTCCTGCTCGGATAGCTAGCGTCATCGCTGCATCTTCCAAATCTCCATCACAGTCTTCAATCAAATCCAGCGCTTCCATATCGCTAGGATCGTCTGCCAATTGAGAGCGAAACTGTGCAATTTCTTGAGATGTTACTTTAGTCATGAGTCTTTGACAAGGCAAGCGATACCTACGGCGGTAAACTACGAACACTCAGTTATGTTAGTCCAAATTTGACTATAGCGCTTCTCTGTTAAGTCCAATACAGACCTCACAAAAACAACTCCTTCTCTACGACTTCTCCCTAACCCTCTTTTCAGAGGAGCGAAAAAAGTTTTGTTACCGGAAGAATTAGATAAAACACGTCTACTTTGAAAACCGTAGTTTTTTCTTTTTATCCTTTAGCGATCGCTAAAGAATTTCTAAAAAATCACAATTTACAATACTGCCTTTTGGACTAAAAAGCCTCAATTATTCAGTAAATACACTGAATAATTGAGGCTTTTAGTTAGCTTTTTATCATAAACCTACTGAACTCTGTAATTCCCTGATAGCAGGTGCAAAGTGCATTACAAAACACAACAGCAGTCAAAAGTATTGATTCAGTCATGTTTCAGCTAATTAGCGGAATGCTCTGAGGGTAACAGACCGTTGTAAATCAGCTAAAGCACGGTTGTAATCCAAAATTGCTGTGACTCGATTACCTTCAGCTTGTGTGAGGTCATTTTCAGAGTTAATGACATCAGTTTGAGTACCTACACCAGCTTGGAATCGCAAACGCGCTAAACGTAGAGCTTCCCTAGCTTGTTCTAAAGCGGTATTAGCGGTTTGAACATTCTCCAAACTAGATTGCTGGGTAGAATAGGCTTGTTCTACCTCAAAGCGAATTTGGTTGCGCTGTTGAGCAAATTGAGTTTCTGCGATCGCAATATTAGCTCTTTCTTGAGCTGCTCTTGCTCTTGCTGCTCCGCCATCAAACAAATTTAGGGTTGCCCTAACTCCGAATGAATAACCATCAGTAACGCTGACATTATCATCGAACTGGTCTAGCAGGTTATAGCTAGCGACCAAACTAACTTGAGGCCCCAGTTCCGCAAGAGCTTGCCTACGCTGTTGCTCGCTAATATTACGTTGTGCTAACTGCTGTTGCAATTCTGGACGATTTTGATAAGCCAACACAATACTTTGTTCTAGGGTTGGGTTCCAAAGACCAGCTAATTGTACAGGGTCAGCGGCACTGATATTTATTGCTTGCGGCAAACTTATCCGAGTTGCTAATTGACGACGGGAAATTGTCTGCTGGGATCTAGCATTAGTTAAATTTTGTTGGGCATTTGCTAAATTCACCTGCGATCGCAACACATCGAACCGCGTACCAACCCCAGCTCGCTCTAAAGCTTCTGCATCACGCAAACTAGCTTCAGAGTTCAGCACAGCCGATTGGGCAATCCGTACTTGTTCATCTGCTTGTTGCAAATTGTAGTAGTCTCTGGCAACATTCAGACGGATTGTCTCAGACTGAGTTTCTACAGCCAACTCGCCGAAACGTACCTGTTCTTCAGCCGCTCTGATGCTAGCTTGCACTCTCCCAGAAGTATAAAGGTTATATGAAAGTTGTGCTTGACCAGAAAAAGATGTACTGGGTTGATCTCGGTTAGATAGCAAGCCATTTCGCCCGTTTACTTCATCCTCAAGCTGACTGCTAGCAGACTGACTACGAGTCAGATCCGTGCTAACTCCCAGAGTGGGCAATAAAGCAGCTTGCTCCGCTCGTAGAGCCGCTCGATTGCGTTCTAGCTCCAATAAAGACACCTGTAGATCGCGATTATTACGCCGTGCCAACTCCAGAGCCTGCGCCAAAGTAATCGGCTGATTTCCTTGAAGTTGCACCTCCTCCGGTTTGGTGGGAAATTGTAGTGGATTTGAGTTAGGAATCAGGTTCTCTGGAATTTGCACCGGCCCTGACGGCACAGGAGTTACATTTCCTGGCACAGTAGAAGGTTGCACCGAACCTCCTGGTGCAGGAGTTACGGTTCCTGGTGCAGTTAAAGTTGGCGTCGAACCCTCTGGTACAGGAGTTACAGTTCCTGGCGCAGTGATTGGCGTCGAATCTGTCGGAATCGTGGTATTACTTTGAGCCAAGCGGCCAATAGCGTTTTGTCGTAAGCAGGTGCTTGAGGTTAGTAGCACAGCCAAGGAGCCAGTTTTGCTTTTGCTCAACTCCTGTGGACACCTCTGCGCTGACAACAGTTTTGCTGCTCCTGCACCTGTAGCTGAAGTTTGTAAAAATGTTTGCAACTGAGTAACAGTATTTATCTTTTGAACCACTGGCTGCTGTGCAGAAGACAGGGACAAAATTTCTTTTTGGACAAAAAGGGGTTTTGAAGTGTAGTTGGGAACTACTCTCTTCTTTAATTTCTGCCCATCAGCGCTTGAATTACTCTGTTTTTGGTTCTTTTGAGCTTGGGAAGGATTAGAGGTAGGTGTTAAACTGAAAAATCTACCTTTATCTTTCTTAAGTAGTTGTTTTATTGGCACAACAGTATTTTCAGCCGTAAATACGGGAATACTGTTATTACTTAAAGGTTTCATACTAAGTTTAGTAAAACCCAAAGTAGGTACTAGGGTTGGAACACTAACATTTGCACTATTAGGCAGTTGCCTATTTATGGTGTCCACAACCAAGCCTTGACCATAAGTAGAAGTCAAAACACTAGGAGAAGACGCCAGTTGTACCCCAGTTAGTTTCGCAGTACCAGCCCAAGCAGGCTGAGTTGTTAAAACTGCTGCCGTTACACCAGGTAAGAAGCTATAAAATAATTGCTGTCCTTTCACCGCATCCCTCACACGAAAATCAATCTAGCGGCAGAAAACCTTTCTTCACCACAGAATATAGCACGATACTAAACTTAGGAAAGAATATACTACGATACTAAATTTAGGGTTCGGAACTCTGTTTGTCTTCAAAACGTCTAACAATGCGAGAAAGTTCCGCCTTTTCATCGATACTAACGCGAGTAGGAGCACCGCTGATAATCCGTTCGTAGTTTCGGAAAGAATCTTTGATTTCGGGCCCGTCAGCAGTAATATTATACTCACGAATGCCTTTATCATGCCAAGACCCGCGCATTTTGAATACGTTAATTGCCCGCGACATTTCTCCGCGAATTTCTACGTACTGTAACATTAAAATTGTATCGGTAATCGTGGAAATATGAGAATCAGTAATCGAATGCGCTCCCAGAAATTGGTCGGTTGTGTTGGTAAAGAAACCAGTAATTTCTTCTTGTTTAGCATAACCTGTCACACCAATTACAAACTGCCGAAATGCGTTATTCGTAACTCCTCGAGCTAGTGCTGATAGAGAATCAATAGCAATCCGAGCGGGTTTGAAAATAGCAATTTCTGATTTAATAATTTGTAAGTGGTCTTCTAAACCAGTTGATTCAGGATAGGTACAGATTATTTTGAGTAAACCTTGATGTTCTAATTCTTCAAAATCAATTCCCCAAGAGGAAGCATTACGAGATAATTGGGCGCGTGATTCTTCATAAGCGAATAATATCGCCTGTTCTCCATTCAGGCAGCCATCTTGAATAAATTTACTTACTAATAGGGTTTTGCCAGTACCTGTGGCTCCTGTTGCCAAAATAATTGAATCTTTAAAGAAACCACCACCGCACATTTCATCTAAGGTTTTGACACCAGAAGATACCCTGATATTAGAGGAACGTTGAGTTAAGCGCATTGCTCCCAGTGGGAAGATGTTAACTCCTTCATTAGTAATCGTGAAGGGATACTCGCCTTTCATGTGAGTTGTGCCACGCAATTTGAGAATTTCAATTGTGCGGCGGCGGCGTTCTCCTTCTAAAGCGTTGCGAACAATTACTACATTATCGGAAACAAATTCTTCCACACCAAAAGAGGCAACAGGCCCATATTCTTCACTACGTTCAGTGGTAATTAAAGTTGTGACACTCAGTAGTTTGAGACGTGCTACTAAACGAAAAATTTCGCGTCGCACTACTCCCATCGCTTCATACTGCTGAAATACCGCTGTTATTGAGTCGATTGAAACTCGTTTAGCTTTGTATTTGCGGATGGCATATTGTAAGCGTTCAATGAGTGCAGAAAGGTCAAAATTTCCAACGATATCTTGGCCTTCTGGATCGGGAGATGCATCAAGAATAAACAACTTGCCTTCTTCGATTAAGCGGGGCAAGTTCCAACCAAAAATATTGGCATTTTTAATAATATCACTCGGTGATTCTTCAAAGGTTACAAATACTCCTGGTTCATCAAAGTAGGTGATACCGTTATAGAGAAATTGAAGAGAGAATAACGTTTTACCTGTGCCGGATGTACCACTAATCAAGGTAGTTCTACCAATTGGTAAACCACCATGACTAATATCGTCAAACCCTTCGATCATCGTCCGAATTTTTTCGACACCCCTAATTATTGGTGGTTTTTTTGGTTCTACTTGCTCGTTTTGACTCATTGCTTGATAACAAAAGGGTATTAAAACCTGTTTTTTTATTACTAAATTTTGGACTCAATTTTTTATGATTAGAAATTTACTCTTCAAAATCTTCTTCACTCAGTTCTTCATAGAGCAAATCCAATCCAATCAACACTCTTTCTCTATCTGAAAGATCCCCAATAAGTTTGCGAACGGGTGGAGGCAAAATTTTAGATAATGTTGGTGTGGCCAATATTTTATCTTCTTCCGCCAGTTGCGGGCTTTTCAGTACATCAATCACTTTTAAAGCATAAACTCCTTCAAACTCCTGTTCTAAAATATCTTTGAGTGTTTTTAATGCCCGGACTGAATTAGGAG
>NZ_JADEXF010000254.1 GCF_015207245.1 Nostoc cf. edaphicum LEGE 07299 | reverse complement strand
TCCATCTCTAGGGCGAATTGGTTCTTTTCCTGAATATTCTGTTCTTCGCTACTATTTTTGCGTTTGATTGTCAGGCGATGTTGGTAGTAGTCGGTAGCTGGATCTAACTCTAAAACTGCATCTGAACCAAAAACTTGGATACGCTTGGTATCTGCATAGCCGTAGCTTGACGTGCAGTTAGCAAGCACACCACTAGGAAAACGCAAAACGAAGTTGACATTTTCCTCGATTTCCCGAAAGCGGGGGTCGCCAGGGGTGCTGTACATCATGGCGCTAATTTCTTGTGGTTCCTCGCCTGTAATGTATCTAGCAGCATTCAAGCTGTAGATGCCTATGTCATAAAGAGAACCGCCACCAGCTAGTTTTTTTTGTGCCCGCCAACGATCTGCGGGGTCTTTAGGGTCGAGGTTGCGTCCGTGGTCAGAGGTTATGGTTTTTAATTTACCGAGTTTGCCGCTTTGTGCAAGTTCGATCGCAGCGAGGTTGTAAGGTTCATATTGAGCGCGGTAAGCAATCATCAATTTGCGATCGCCTTTTTTGGCAGCATCTATCATTGCTTGGCATTCCTCGACAGTAATAGCCATCGGCTTTTCGCACATGATATGCTTGCCAGCTTGGGCACCACGAATGCTGTATTCGGCGTGTAACCCGTTAGGTAAAATGATATAAATAACATCAACCTCCGGGTTATTGCGGATGGTATCGTAGTTTTGGTAATTGTAGATATTTTTTGAGTTAACCCCGTATTGCTGGGCTATGCCTTCAGCTTTAGCGCGTTGGCGCAGCCCGTCGTAGGCATCGCCACTGACTAACGCTACCAGCTTTGAACGCTTACATTCACCAAACGACGGAATAATCTGTTGCGTAGCAAATTTTCCCAAGCCTACAATAGCCCATCCTAACTTTTTTTCAGGAGGCATAGGTGGTTCTTTGCCTGGTGCTGGCCCAGCTTGGGCTAGGGTACGATTAGGTTTGAAAATAGTACCTGCTACCCCAAAAGTACTGAGTGCAATTAACCCAAAACCTGCTTTGTGTAATATAGTACGACGCGTAAATTCTGATTTTAGTAAATCAAACATGGAAGGTTAGGTATTGGGGATTGGGCATGGGGCATTGGGCATTGGGAAACTCTTCCCCATTCCCTATTCCCTACTCCCTACTAAGGTTTGAGTACCACTTTGATGCAGTTATCTTTCTTGTGCTTAAAAATCTCGTAGCCGTGGGGCGCTTGTTCTAGAGGTAAGGTATGGGTGATGATAAATGTTGGATCGATTTCACCGTTTTGGATGTGTTCTAGCAAAGGTTTTAGATATTTATGGACATGGGTTTGTCCCATTTTGAAGGTTAATCCCTTGTTCATGGCAGCACCCATCGGGATTTTATCTAAAAAGCCACCGTACACACCTGCAAGTGATACGTGACCACCTTTAGCAGCAGATACTATTACTTGCCGTAATGCTGTCGGCCGATCTGTTTCTAAACGTACTGCTTGCTTTACCTGGTCGTACATCGCCATAAAGTCTGTGCCGTGTGCTTCCATTCCCACTGCATCAATGCAAGCATCGGGGCCACGACCGCCAGTCATTTCTTTAAGTGCTTCGCCAATATTCACTTCTTCGTAGTTGAGAACTTCAGCTTTGCCGTATTCTTTAGCCATTTGCAGCCGTTCGGGAACGCGGTCAAAGGCAATTACCCTTTCCGCACCTAGCATATATGCGCTTCTGATGGCGAATTGTCCAACTGGGCCACAACCCCAAACGGCAACAATATCACCGGGTTTGATGTTGCAGTTCTCGGCTGCCATGTAGCCAGTGGGAAAAATATCTGTTAGAAATAGCACTTGCTCATCCGTTAAACCATCGGGAATTTTGAACAACCCTACATCGGCAAAAGGTACTCTTGCATACTCTGCTTGACCGCCAGCGTAACCGCCGAATAAATGAGAGTAGCCAAATAGACCTGCTGGCGAATGTCCCATTTGCTTTTCTACTAACCAAGCATTGGGGTTAGAGTTATCGCACAGTGACCATAAATCCCGATTGCAGAAAAAGCAGCTACCGCAAGATATAGTAAAGGGAACAACGACGCGATCGCCTACGTTCACATTTTTAACTGCACTTCCAAGTTCTACGACTTCTCCCATAAATTCATGACCAAGGATATCGCCCTTTTGCATGGTGGGAATGTAGCCGTCATAAATATGCAAATCTGAACCACAAATTGCCGTAGAAGTAATTTTAACAATGGCATCCCGTGGGTTAAGAATTTTAGGGTCGGGAACTGTTTCTACCCGCACATCGTTTGCTCCGTGCCAGCAAACTGCTTTCATAATTATTTATTCCTTAGTTATCATTTCTGCTTTGTTTATATCAAGATAAATACTCGATTTAGCCTGATTTTGAGACGCGATAATTATCGCGTCTCATTAACTAATTAAATCTGGTTCAAGAATCTATGATACAAAAATATAGACTCAAAATTTGCTACAAGTCTAGGTTCTATCTCTCAGTTGCTTGCTAGAAGGATTTTGATAATAACCTTCTCTATCTGCACCGTATGATGAAGCTTTATCTCCGGCTCTGTTTTTTGCAGGGTCAAAAAACTCTTTTGTAGCTCTAGGAGTTTTTTCATCCAAGTTTAACTTTTCGCGGATATTATCAGCAGCTTCTTTTAACGGATTTTGGCTATTTGTTGTTTGGGTATCGTTTCTAATTTCACCTTGCTCGTCTGGTATTCCTTTGTAATAAGTGCCTTCTGGGGTTATAACATCAGCTTGCGCTACACTAACGTAACTAAAAGCCTGACCTAGTAAAAACATAAATCCTACTAGGAAAACTACAAGGATTTGGGAAATGCGGATATTTCGTAGCCAAGAAGTTACTCGATTCATAAAAAACCTCAATTCTATTATGTAAGGTGTACAAATTCAAAACACTGAATGACTATTTGCCATTTAGGGTTTAAGAACAACTTTGATACAGTTGTCTTTTTTTTGTTGAAAGATATGGTAGGCGTGGGGTGCTTGTTCTAGAGGCAATTGATGGGTAACAACGAAGGATGGATCGAGTTTTCCATCCAAAACCATCTGCAATAACAAATGCATATATTTTTGTCCATGCATTTGTCCCATCCTAAAGGTTAAGCCCTTGTTAAAGGCTGCACCAAATGGCATTTTGTCTACAAAACCACCATAAACACCCATGATTGAAAGAGTCCCGCCTTTACGACAGGCGACCATCATTTCCCGCAGAACGTGGGGACGGTCGGTTTCCAATCTGAGCTTTTGTTTTGTCTGGTCGTAGAAGTCTTCTAAACCAACACCGTGTGCTTCTAAACCAACGGCATCGATACAAGCATCGGGGCCACGGCCACCAGTCATCTCTTTCAACGCTTCGCCAGCATTAACTTCTTCGTAGTTAATCACTTCTGCTTTGGCAAACTTTTTCGCCATTTCCAGGCGTTCGGGAAAGCGATCGATCGCGATCACTTTTTCGGCTCCCATCATGTAGGCGCTAATCATGGCAAATTGTCCAACAGCACCGCAACCCCAAACGGCTACAGTATCACCCGGTTGAATATCGCATAATTCTGCGCCCATATAACCAGTGGGAATAGCATCGGAGATGAATAATAGCATCTCATCCGGCAAATCTGGCGGAACTTTGACAACACCCACATCAGCAAAGGGTACACGGATATATTCTGCTTGTGCCCCTGCATAGCTACCTAACATATGGGAGTAGCCATAAATTGCTGAGGTGATATTGCCAAATAATTTTTCTTCAATCCAACCTTTAGGATTGGAATTATCACACAATGACCACATATCACGCTGGCAATAATGGCAATTACCACAGCCAATTGTGGAAGGAACAACAACGCGATCGCCTATTTTTAAATTGTTGACTCCCTTACCAACTTCTACGACTTCCCCCATGAATTCGTGACCAATAATGTCACCCTGTTGCACTGTGGGAATATAGCCACCATATATATGTAGATCGGAGCCACAAATCGCCGTGGAAGTAATTTTAATAATTGCATCACGCGGGTTAAGAATTGTCGGATCTGGTACCGACTGTACCCGCACATCATTAGCACCGTTCCAGCAAACTGCTTTCATATTTATTTAGTCCTTAGTCATTAGTCATTAGTCATTAGTCATTAGTCATTAGTCATTGGTCATTTGCTTTAGGCAAAGGACAAATGACAAAGGACAAAGAACAAATAACTAGCTGCGTCCAGAAGGTTGACCTTCAGTTGTGGCAATTTCGCCTGCTTCCATTAGCATCTTAAAGCGGCGCAATTCATCACCAATTTGCTGTTCTGGTTCTTCACCAAAAAGTTTTGCTACGGTAGCTGCCAATGCTCCACCGGGGGGGTTATACTCCAAAACAACCTTAACTTCCGTGCCGCGATCGCCTGGTGCTTTTTTAAAGCGGACAAAACCAGAATTATCAACGTCTGCACCTTCTACAGAAGCCCAAGAAATAAATTCATTTTCCCGGTCTTCGAGAATATCTGCATCCCATTCCACGCTGTTACCCAAAGGTGCATTAGCAATCCAATGAGAACGTTTTTCGTTATACACCTTGACAGATTTGAGATGCTTCATAAATGTGGGCAGATTCTCAAAGTTGTGCCAAAAGCGATACAATTCTTCTGCCGATTTATTAATCGTTACCGTCTTTTCAACTTTAATGGGTTGGTTTATTCCTATTGCTTCCTGCGCTTTCTGGATTGTGCTTTGCTTGGTTGCACCTTGATAAACCAAACCACCACCAGCCAAAGCCGTTAGCGCTCCCCGCAATGAACCCTGTCTTAAACCCATTAGCACCATCGCACCGCCACCTATAAGGGATGCCCAACGCTCTACTTCACTAGCTTCTGGCTGGTTTGTACTTGGTTTATCACCTGATGTTGAAGTCACTTTTTATATCTCCATCACAGTAAATTACCCATAGTGGCGCAAATACCCTCTTCTTTCTATCTCTGTGTTATTTGCGCCTCTTCGGTAGCCGTCTACTTCAAAAACACCTTACATTGACACAGCAGCCCCTGTACTCGGCTTAGGAGGCTGAATCTGAGCGCCTATCCGCGCCCGATACAACTCTACTAATCGCTGTTCGTATTTCAATAAATCGTGGTAAATTTCTTTGAAAATAGCTGTAGCTACTGGGTCAGTGTACATTGCACACAAATTGCCAATATCGCCGATACCAGTTTGCACATCCCCCAACGCAGAACGTAACTGATATATATCGTCACTTCCTGTCAAGGCAGTTTTAACCTTGGCATACTGATTAGCAATATTTGCTCCTAAAGACGGTTTTTCGCCCAATAGCTGAAGACAAGTTTCCAGTTTTTGAATGTGGCGCTGTTTATTAGCAATTATTTCTTGAAAGACTGATTTTGCTTCGCTATCTGATTCTTTTTCAAAGTAGTTCTCAAACGCTTCTAGCGAATAACGTTCACCAGTAAGGGCAGTATTTAAACCTTTGGTAATATCACCTTTAGTTGAGCCACCCCAAGCATCAGCCAGCTTCCACCATTCAGCACTTGTGTCTTTCTCATTTGGTAATGCAGCATCTTTGCCACCATAACCCAAACGGCTCAAAATAGCTGTAGTGAAAATTGGCAAGTCTCCGGGTTCACGAGATGTAATCAAATTCCCATCAACTACTATCGGCTCATCTAGATATTTGGCGCCAGCGTTAATCATGTCCTTGGCAATAGCGCTAAAACCGGTCGCTTGCTTACCTTTGAGCAAGTCGCCTTCAATTAAAACTTGTGGGCCGTGACAAACAGCAGCGACTAATTTTCCTTGTTGTATGGCTTCTTGGACAAAACGTACTGTGTTGATGTTCCGCCGCATTCTATCAGGAGCCATCCCACCGGGAATTATCACCGCGTCGAATTCGGCTGCGATCGCCTCTGTTGTAGTACCATCGGCTTGTATACTAAGTTTGCCTTGTTTACCCTTATATTTTTCATTCATTCGGGAACCAAGGACTACTACCTCCATTCC